>JAYVCO010000446.1:0-2886 GCA_043749935.1 Planctomycetia bacterium | reverse complement strand
CCGCTTTGCCGAGCTCTGACGGTTGCTCAAGAGTTCAATAAAGCGAACCTGCCTTGCAAGGGAACATTCGAGGGCAAGTGGGCCATCGTCATAAAGGGGCTCAAGGCGCAGAAGCAAGCCGCCCGCGAGGGTCTTGCCGCCGCGGCTGCTGCTCGCAATGGGAAAGTGGGTGGCGACAATGACTAATCGCCTCGCCCAACATTTCGCCGCAATCATGCCGGCCAAACCACCGGTTCCCCGGCGTGGCTCTGCCCATTTCGCCGTTGTGGTTTATTCGGTCCAAGAGAATTCCCCAGGCTGGAAACCCAAGCACGAAAGCGACTCGCTCCGCTCGCTCGAGTGGGGATCATGCCGCTACGCCGCTCGTCATCTGTCGATCGTGCCGGCACTCTGGCAGATCCGCCAGTTCAATGGGAACATGCTGAGAAATGCGGAAGGCGACTCGCCGGACCGATGGGCTGCGATCGCGAGTGTTGATAACGGCTCCCCAAAAGTCTTGGAGCACTTCGCCCGCATGGTCACACCGTTGGCATTCCATTGCCTGCGGATACTGACGCCTACCAAGTGGCAGCCCGCCAGCTTGCTCGACGTTCCACCGGTTCGCTGGTCTGAAGAGGCGCAGGCCATTGTGCATGACGAACAGGTATTCGAGACGCTCGCCGAAGCTGTTAACAAGACCGTGGAGGCCAATCGACTCTTTGCAGTCGAGCGCAAAAAACCGCTAGCCCGCTGGTCGATCATTTCAGCTTGTGAGGCCGAGCCGTTGCACGGCGTGACGATCTTCGATGGCAATGGAGAAAGTCGCACAGGCACCCAGGCTCAGCATCGCGTTGATCGGTTCCACATTGTGGACCGGACCTGGCTCGACGCCGCCACACTGGCCGCAATCGACGCCGACCTGGAAGGAGGTGCCCTTTGATCCGATCCAACAGCGACACGCTGGGGCCGTTCCTGCAAGAATACATCGCCCGCCGCGTCGACGTGAAGGAAACGACCCGCGCCCATTTCGATCGTGCCAGACGCAACCTGATTGAGTTCCTAGGGGCCGACACGTTGCTAACGGCAATCACTCCCGCCGATGGTGACGACTTTCGGGCCCACTTGCTTACTACGATGGCCGACAACACGGTCAGGCGGATTTGTGGCAGGGCTAAACAGTTTTTCCGCTATGCCGTACGCAAGCGGCTGCTGACCGAAAGCCCGTTTGACGACATGCGAGGCACCCACGTTAGGGCGAATCGCAGCCGGGACTTTTTCATAACGCCCGACATGGCTTATCGAGTGCTGGACGCGTGCCCCGATAACGAATGGCGCTTGCTGTTCGCCTTGAGCCGTTGGGGTGGACTTCGTTGCACGTCAGAGCACTTGGCGCTCGAGTGGTCAGACGTTCGATGGCTTGACGATCGTATCCGTGTACCATCGCCCAAAACCGCCCATCATCCGGGCCGTGATTTTCGGATGATCCCACTTTTTCCCGAGTTGCGTAGCTGGCTGCTGGAAGTCTTTGAAGAGCAAGGGCGACCTACAAGCGGCCCGGTTATCGTTCGCCATCGCCCGGCCCATAGACCCGAGACGAAGGACCAGACTCGGGAAAAGAACTGGAGAACCAGGCTAAAGCAGATCATCGTCAAGGCCGGTCTGGAACCGTGGCCGAAAGTCTTTCAAAACCTACGGGCCACGCGGGAAACGGAGCTATGCGATAGCTACCCGCTCCACGTTGTCGTGAAATGGATTGGCAATAGCGAAGCCATCGCCCGTGAGCATTATCTCCAAGTCACGGATGATTATTTTGACCGAGCGGCGAAAGGGGGTGGAGCATGATCGATCGAACACGTTCCGCAATTACCATCAGGGAGTTCTTTGTCGAGCAAGTGAGTCCCGGACGAACGGTCGCGACGCGGAAAGCCTATTCCGCTGCAATATCTCGTTTCGACCACTTCCTCGAACGTAATAGCGTCCTGGATGACCTCGCGAACGAAAACCTATGGACCTTCAACCTTTGGCAGCGAGAGCGAAACTATTCAATAGCTTCGGGAAGGGGTTGTGTTTCAAATTTGCGACACATTTGGCGAGTCGCGTTTTCCCTTGGGGCTGTCGCAGCGTTTCCGCCCGCGCTACACACGAATATAGATCCCGTGCATCGGCTGCAACGCAAACCTCGGAAGGCATCGACCGCGAAATTCAAGCTGCCGGATAAGCCGCCCCCGCAACTGACGCCTACGAGCACGCTGATGGACGTCTTTTGGAATATGGCGCACGCTCGCCTCGAGGGCAAAACGAGCAAGGGGGTAGCCCATTACAGGAACGCCATTCGGAGATTCGCCGAGAGTCTTGGCCACGAGGCCACGGTTCAAGATCTTACAGACGAAAACATTGTCGGCTTTTGCGAATGGTCGGCACGATCGGCGTACTCGGTTTACACCACCGACGCCCGCAGATGGCTTATTCGCGGCCTTTGGCATCATGCACACCACGAAGGCGTCAAAGACAACTTGCCGATTGGTCCCCGTCGACCAGTGAACGAGCCGCCGGCGCCGCTGGTTGAGGATATTTCGTCCGTGGTCGCGGTTCACCGTGCGGGCATTGAGCGAGACCGCGAGCGGAAAGAGCGAGCCGAGCGTGAACCGGAAGACCCAATGCGATTTCTTCGGTCGATCGGCAAAACGATCAAGCGATTGGTCAAGCCCCCAGGAGTGCCGCCAACGATCGGGGTTGTTGCGCCACCTGCCCCCGATCGCGACCCGGCAACATTGACGATCGCAGAGCTGATGGCGGCCTGGCGGACGTTCGCCGCGGCCAATTATTCCCGCGAAGAGCTCGACAACATGAATTGCGCACTTCGCCCGCTAGAAGTGCTGTTTGCCGCCGACCTGGCTCTTACATTCG
>JAYVCO010000445.1:0-9150 GCA_043749935.1 Planctomycetia bacterium | reverse complement strand
GCCAGGATTATTTTGCGGTCAAAGTGGTGATCGAATCCCTGCTCGCCGCGCTCGATCCGGCCGCTCGACTGGAAGTCCGTCCCACGCGTCAGGAACTTTTTGACGCACGCCGATCGGCCGAGCTGCGCGTGCATACCACCGGCGCGCCCGGTATGCTCTTGGGTTACTTGGGCGAAGTCACCTCCACGGGGCTGAAGCGTTTCGAGCTTCGCGCGCCCACGACCGTGGCCGAGCTGAACATGGCCGCGCTCGAACGGATCGCGCATCTGATTCCGCAGTACGCCAAGCTGCCCGCGTTCCCGGCGGTGTCGCGAGATTTGAACCTCGTCGTCGACGAACCGGTGCACTGGGCCGACGTGGAGCAAACCGTCCGCAAAGCGGCCGCCCCGTTTGCCGAATCGCTAGAATTCAAAGACGTCTACCGCGACCCCGAGCGGCTAGGCACCGGCAAAAAGAGCCTCCTGTTCACGATCGTCCTCCGTTCGCACGAAGGAACCCTCACTAATGACGAAGCCGACCAGATTCGTGCCCGCGTCGTGGAGGCATGCCAGGCAGCCCACAAGGCGCAGTTGCGGGCGTAAGAACGCGCCGTCCACCACGACTACTCCACACCGTCATAGTTTCGGTCCGTCAATACCTCGGTGCGCGAGGTCTGGCGAATCGCCTCGGCCGCGGGTTCCGTCACTTGAGTTCCTCGCAGATCAAGCCCCCTCAGCGACAACGGCTTGAGACTCGCAAGGCCGGCGTCGGTAATCCCGGTGCTATCCAATCCGAGCTCATCCATCCTGGTCAGGCCGGAAAGCTTCGCGAGCCCGGCGTCGGTAATTCTCGTTCTACCCAAGAACAAGCCGTGGAGTTGGCTAAGCGATTCAAGTTCACCCAGTCCCGCGTCAGTCACCGCCGTGTTTTCGAGCACCAGCACTTTCAGCCACGGCATTTGGCCGATGCATTTCATGCCTTCGTCCGTTGCACGGGAATCGTTAAGCCACACACGCGCCAGCCCTGTAATGCCTGCCAAACCTGTGCCTGTGACTGAAGTTCTCTTTAACAGAAGCTGCACCAGTTTCGGAGCTGCTGCCAGATACGAGAGTCCCTGGTCGGTTATTTGAGTGCCTGAGAGATCCAGTCCGAGCAAATTCGGAAGGCACGACAGGGTTTTCAGTCCCTCATCGGTAATGGTCGTGTTTTGCAACCAGACATCACCTAACTTTTGCGCCCGCTGAAGCGAGACCAAGCCGGCGTCCGTGACCCGCGTCTCCGCGAGGAACAGACAAGATAATTCAGGAAGCATTACGATTTCTGAAAGCCCCTTGTCGGTGACACACGTGCCGGCGAGGGACAGGCATTCCAATGTCTTGAGATTCTTGAGGTGCAATAGTCCCGTGTCGGTGATCGCCGTTGTGCTACGGACCCTGGGATACCCATTTACCGAACCGAGCACGAGCTCTTTCAATTGGGGCAAGCCGGAAATATGCGCCAGACCCGCGTCGGTAATCTTGGACCCTTCCAGCCCTAGCCATTCGAGATCCTTGAGGCGACCGATTTCCTCGAGCATCGCATCGGTGATCGGCACGTCCGCTAGTTGCAGCTTTTTCAGCGACGGTAAATTAATCACCAGCGCGATTTCATCGGGGCGGATAATTTCAATCGGCTCGGCGCCCTGTTTCTTCAAGTGTGCCCAATTTCCCAGCTCGACTTCGACGACCGTCACGAAGTAATGTTCGCCAAGCAGTTCGCACAACCATCCCGGAGCCCAGCGCTCGGCCAAGGGATCGCGTCCGCGCGGCGTGAAATAATGTCGATAGCCAATCTCACCTCCGTATTTGCGCACGACCTCAACCGCTTTGCGCTGATCGACGGCCCGCTTGGTGACAATGCCGAAACCAACCGCGAACACCATCACCAGGATGAGCAACGTCCGCAAGCGAAAGCGGAACCAGCGGCGTTTTGGAGTGGAAGTCATGGGGCATCAGAAGTGGCGAAGAACTGGACATTCCCGCATGCGAGGCACTTGCGGAGGCGCATGACTTCTCCCGACGAAAAAATGTCCCGTTCCAGGCGGCCGGAAATCCAGGCGATATGGGCCGACATCCCCCATAATGAAATCGCTTCCGCCACAGGACGGGCACTTAGCCGCGTTTTGGTCAGATTGGGTTGGTTCGCGCATTTCGGCATTGTATCACGCCTCCATTGGGCCATTGCCAGCTAGCTGCATTATTTGACGTGCTCGCCCGGCGTCGTAAGATTACAAGCTGCTCGCCGACTCGTACGACGGAATCATGCTGGCTCAAAAACAAAGGAGAAATGGCTATGTCTCCAGAATTGGATCACGATGGAAAATGGACGCCGAGTAATCTGACGGCCGCGGTTCGCCGCGTTCTACAACAACGCGTGGATGACTGCGTCGCCGTGGGCCGCCGTGCGGTCGAGCGACGGCTTGACGAACTCGAACGTGAATGGGACGCCGATCGGGCGATGACGGCGGCGGCCGGTGGCGCCACTTTGGCCGGGTTGCTCATGACTCGGTTGACCGGCCATCGGCGCTGGTTGTTGCTTCCGCCCGTCGCGGCTGGCCTGCTCTTGCAACAGGCGATCCAAGGCCGTTCGCCCGCCACAAGGTTGCTACGGCAGCTCGGCGTTCGTTGCAAATCCGAGATCCACTTCGAGCGCGACCTGCTGCTCGCGGCCATCGGCGAATCCGAGCTGTACAGCAAAGACGACTGGGTCGAAACCGCCTCGGGCCACATCAAGCGGGCGTCAGAAGCCTGAACCGGTTTCGCTCGACGGGTTTACCCTCCGCACCGTTCGCACGGCTAACGCGGATTATTCATAGGCCGGAGTTGGCTTGCGCACTGTGCGCCATACTACCCACTACCCGACGCGCATCAACATTATGCAAGTGCTGGCCTCCGAGCACCGAAGGTGCGTAACATGTCAGGCCAGGGCATCGCCCTGGTTAGCGTGTCGAAAGAGGCATTTAAGGGCTGTAAGCCCGAAACATCAAATGGTGTGCGAGCTGTGATTCGATGTTTCGGGCTTACAGCCCTTAAAATCGCCATTGGGCACGGTGACCCCGGGCGATGCCCGGGGCTGACATGTTTCGGGCTTTCAGCCCGCAGAAAGTTGAGTCGCAGCGAATTGCCGACCCAATCGTGCAAGCAAATGCATAACGCTGTTGCGCGTCGGGTTAGTAATTGGCCCATGAATAATCCGAGCGAATCGGGTGCCGGAACACTCTAGGCTGGCAGCACTACAGTCCAAAACCGGGCTCTCGTCCACGACTGACCCAGCCGCAGTTACTAGCGAATTCCCAGCCGGCAGAGCCGTGTGATGTCGTTCTGCAAGGGCCTTCGGGAGCCTCGCTCCCGATCCGCCAATTGCCTTGCCGCGGCGCTTGCGGAGCCCGCTGGGGCGGCATATAACACTTCAGGTTTTCGTATTTAGCCACGTCGCGGTTTTTCCAATTGATTTTTTGTCCCCAGCACTTGGTAAGGGGGTCTCGCATGAGTAAACCCGAACAACCAGCGCACGGCAAGTCGGGCTACAGCCGCCGCGCATTCCTCAAAGGCTCGGGAGCGGCCGCGGCTGCTACCGCGCTGGCCGGCGGTCCCGGCCTGATTGCCCAAGAACAAAAAGCGACGACGCTCGTTGCCGGCCTGACGACCGTCACGCTCGACGTCAATGGCCAGCCGCACAAAGTGCAAGTCGAGCCGCGCACCACGCTGCTCGAAGCCTTGCGTTATGGCCTGAACCTCACCGGCGCCAAGCCGATCAGCGCCGACGGCTCGAGCGGTGGCAGCACGGTGTTCTTGGATGGCAAGCCGGTGCAAGCTTCGACCGTGTTGGCCATCGAGTGCGTGGGCAAGCCGATTCAAACCGTCGAGAGCTTGGGGGGCGCGAAGATTGACGCCGTGCCCGCCGCGTTCGCTCATCACGACGCTTCGCAGTGCGGTTTTTGCACGCCCGGTTTCGTGATGGCCGTCAAAGCATTTTTGCAGAAGAATCCCAAGGCAACCGAAGCCGAGATTCGTTCGGGTCTGAATGGCAATCTGTGCCGCTGCGGCACGTACGCCAACATCATTCCGGCGGTTCTCGACGTGGTGAAAGGAGCTGGAAATGGCTGAATATGTCTGGCCAGATCGCGCCAACACCTCGGTGCTGGGTAGCGCTCAGGACAAAGTCGACGCCCCGGCCAAGTGCACCGGCGCGGCAAAATATAGTTACGACATCAATCCCGACAAAGTGCTGATCGCCCGCGCGTTGGGCTGTCCTCACGCGCACTGCAAGATCAAAACGCTCGATACGGCCGCGGCCGAAAAAGTGCCCGGAGTGGTCGCGGTTCGCGCAATCAAGAAAGTCGGCGACGAAATCCAGTGGCAAGGCGACCTGCTCGTCTGCGTGGTCGGCGAGACCGAAGGCGCCGTCGCCGAGGGGCTGGCCGCGATCAAAGCAGATTACGAAATGCTCGAAGTCTTCGTCGATGCCGAAAACCTGACTGCCGCCGAATCTGCCAAGCGCGCCAACAAGGCAGGCGGCAAGGTGCAGTTGAAGAACGAGCCGAGCGGCGACGACAAGGATTTCGAAGAGAAGGAGCTCGCCCGGCTGTTCAAAGAGGCCGCCACCGTGGTCGAGGGCCGCTATGGCATCCACGCCATTACGCACATGTGCCTCGAGCCCCACGGGTCGACCTGCGAGTGGAATGGCGACAAGCTGACCGCGCATCTCTCGACGCAAAACGTCTCGGGCACGGCCGGCCAGTTCGCCGGGCCCTTGAAGCTCACGGCCGACGACGTCACGGTCCATTGCGACTACATCGGCGGTGGCTTCGGCAGCAAATTCGCCGCCGACCACTGGGACGTGCTGGCCGCCAAGCTCTCCAAGGAGCTCGGACGCCCGGTCAAGCTGATGCTCGATCGCGACCTGGAGTTGAAAAACGCCGGTTCGCGTCCGTCGGGCTATGCCGACGTGCGCGTCGGCGCCGATGCCAACGGCGTGCTCACCGTCTGGGATTCTCACCATTGGTCCAGCGGCGGACTGGGCGGCGGCTCGGTCAGCCAGGATGTCATGCCCTATGTCATCGTTCCGCCCAACTTCCGGCGTCGCGTCACGAATATCAAAACCAACACCTCGATGGCCCGCGCCTGGCGCGCCCCGAATCATCCGCAAGGCTCGGCGATGTCGCAAACCGCGATCGACGACGTGGCGGCCAAGCTCGGTTTGGACAGCTACGAGGTTTTCCTGCGCAACCTTGTCAATGTGCCCAAGGAACGCGCCGGTGTCTATGAAGAAGAAATGAAGATCGGCGCCAAGCTGATGGATTGGAAAGCCAAGTGGCATAAGCACGGCAAGGGCCCGGCCCAGGGTTCAATTGTCACCGGGCTCGGCATGGCCATTCACACCTGGCAAGGCGGCGGACATCCGTCGAGCTGTCTGATCAAGATCCATCCCGACGGCGGCGTCGAGGCGTTTCTCGGCAGCCAGGACTTGGGCACCGGCACCCGCACCGTGATTGCCATGGTGCTCGCCGAAACGTTTGGTCTGCCCGTCGAAGCCATCAAGGTCAACCTTGGCAGCTCGAAGTTTCCGGCCAGCGGACCCTCTGGCGGAAGCACGACGGTCGGCGGCGTTTCGGAATCGAGCCGGCGCACCGCGGAAGAGGTCTTGGATCAGCTCAACAAGCTGGTGGCCGACAAATTGAAAGTCGACGCCGGCTCGCTTGTGGCCAAGAAGGGCCGCATCGCTGACAAGAACGATGCCAGTAAGAGCCTGAGTTGGAAAGAAGCGTGCAGCTTGGTGGGCATGACGGCGCTTGAGCACAAGGGCAAGGGAGCCCCAGGCAAGACTTCGAAACTTTCGAGCTCCGGCGTGGCCGGCATCCAGATGGCCGAAGTGGCCGTCGATCGTGAAACCGGCGTGGTGAAGATGAAGAAATTCGTCGCCGTGCAAGACATGGGCCTGGTCATCAATCGCAAGACGGCCACAAGCCAAATCAACGGCGCGTTGATCATGGGCATTGCCACCGCACTGTTCGAAGAGCGGATCATGGATCGCAAGACCGGGGCGTTCTTGAACGCGGAAGTTGCCGACTATCGCTTGCCCCGCCTGGGCGATATCGGCGAGTTGGTGGTGGAAATCTACGAGCCCGACTCGGAGCGTGCTCGCGGGGTGATCGGCTTGGGCGAACCGCCGATGGTCAGCCCGGGCGCCGCCATTTCCAACGCCGTGTGTAATGCATTGGGCACGCGCGTGCCGGTGTTGCCCATCACGCCCAAGCGGGTCATCGATGCCTTGAAAGCGAGGACTGCCTGATGAAAGCTTTTGAATTTGCCGCGCCGCGGAGCGAGCAGGAAGTGCTCGAAATGCTCTCGGCCGATGGACGAAAAACCGAAATCCTGGCCGGCGGAACCGATCTGATCGGCCTGATGAAAAAAATGATCGTCACGCCCGACCGCGTGGTGAGCTTGAAGCAGGTCGATTCGCTCAAATCGATCGAAGCCGACTCGCAAGGCGCTCGGATCGGCGCCATGGTGACGCTCGAAGATTTGCTCGATCACCCGGTGTCGCACGACTATCCGGCAGTGCGTCAGGCGATTCTGGCGATCGGCAGCTTGCAACTGCAATCGCAAAGCACGCTGGGCGGCGAGCTCTGCCAGCGGCCGCGCTGCTGGTATTTCCGCAACGGCAATGGCCTGTTGGCCGAGCGCGGCAAAGCCGTGGCCGATGGCGATAACCGGTATCACGCGATTTTCGGCAACGCCGGACCCGCCAAGTTTGTCTGCCCCTCGCGCTTGGCTCCGGCCTTGATTGCGCTGGGCGCCGAAGTGCGAATTTTGGGCCCCGAGCCGGGCGCCGAAACGATCATGCCGCTCGAGCACCTGTTCCGCACGCCCAAAGACGAGCGGCAGCGCGAACACTTTTTGGAAGCCAATCAGTTCGTGGCGCAAATCCTGTTGCCCACGCCCAAGGGCCGTTCGAGTGCGTCGTACGAGGTGCAGCATGGCACCGGGCCCGACTATCCGCTGGTGGCCGCGGCCGCTTCGCTGGTCTTACGTGGCGGTATTGTCACCGACGCGCGGATCGTGCTAGGACAAGTCGCGCCCACACCTTGGATTTCCAAGGAGGCGGCGGACGCAATCCTGGGGTTGCCGCTCAACGAACAAACCGCCGCCGCCGCGGGCGACCTGGCTGTCTCGGTGGCTACGCCACTCAAGGATAACGAGTACAAGGTGCAGTTGGCCCGCGTCGCCGTCAAGCGAGCGCTGCTGCTGGCCGCCGGCCTGGAAACGGGAGGATTTTAGTCATGGCCTACACAAGATCGCTCGACGAAACCGCCGAGCCGCTACAGCCGATTTGCCGCCACCTGCGCTCGAAAGCCATCTACGTGGCCGGTCAAATGGAGCCGCCCGCCGAGATGGAACAAACCGGCAGCGGCCATTGCTGGTGCAGCATGACCCAACACGTCTTCGGCCCCGACAATTTGTTGGTAGAACGCCGCGGCTGCGACAGCGCCCGGACTTGCTATGAGGCGGTGCTGTAACGCGGTGAGTTGCGGAACGCAATCGAGGGCATTCTCTTTGTGGAATGCCGCTTGGTTATTTGCCCCTGACGAAAAGCAATTCAGAACAACACTGGCTTGCCGAGCTTGCGGCGGATGACCGAGAACTGGCCGGCGTGCATGAGTGTGTGGTTCGAGACCATCAGGAACATGGCGCCGAGCGTCGGGGCGAATTGCTTGAAAGCGCCGGTGGTCGGCCGGTCGAGGTCGGCATCGGAAAGCTTGCCGACGGCCGCAATCGTGGCCGCCCGCACGTCATTGAACAGCTTCAAGTATCCATCCTTCGTCAGAAATCCCTCGGGCCCGTCCTTCTTCGCGCCGTCCGGGCCGTGCAATTCGAGAAAGCCGGACGGCAGCGCCGGATAGACGGAGCCCGGCAGTTCTTCCGGAATCAGGGCGACGTCGCCCCCAATCACATTGCCAATCTGCCAGGCCGCATGATTGGCCCCCGGCACCGGCCGCACCAGCATGTCCGCATCCGAAAAATCGCTGACGTACCAATTCAAAGAATCCGCCGTCGATTTAAGAGCAGCCTGAATAGCCTGGCATCCGTTCATGGTTGGTATCCTCAAAGATTAAATTGTTTCGCGATGATTGGCGGACCAGGCCGCGTCGAAGATTGTAGCATGTTGGTGAGCGCAACTGGAACTGCCGGCAGGGCCAAGCTCGGGAGTCGGGCTTGGAGATGCCCACGCTTGGCTAGGTGCGGCTACACCACAGGCTCGCGATCCAATTCGGAATCGGGGCTACGGCGCGATCGAATACAGATAATTCACGCCGCGGAGTAGCAGGTGGTCGCCGGAGACGGCCATGCTCGACCAGAAACTGTCGTCGAGCTTATTGGTCGAGAGCACCTTGAGCTCTGGGCCGGCGGCCAAAACGAAGGCCTGGCCGTCTTCGTCGAGGCAATAGATCTTGCCATCGTAGGCCCAGGGCGAGGCGGTGAAACCTTTGGCCCCTTCGATTCGCTGGCGGAAAAATTGCTCGCCCGTTTTGGCGTTGTAGCAGCCGATGATTCCGCCGCGCTGATCGAGCACGTACAGACGATCTTGATAGACCAGCGGCGAAGCCATCGGCGGCCCGGCTTTCGGCACGCTCCAGGCAATGCCCGCGTTCGACGTTTCGCCCTTGGCCAAGGTGATGTCGCCCGCCGCTCCGGCGCGAATGGCCACGAGCGGCCCCGCTCCGCCCATGCCGCCGCCGACGCCCACATAGAGCAGTTCGTCGGTGCCCACGGGCGTGGCCGAGCAACGCCCGCGAATGTCCCCCAGCTCCCACAGCAAATGGCCGTCAGCCGGATCATACGAGCGCATCGTGCTGCCGGCGGCTACCAGTTCGGTGCGCTGCTTGTTTTTCCAGATGAAGGGGGTCGACCAGTTCGACTTTTCCTTCCGCGCGACGCGCCACAGTTCGTCGCCCGTTCGCTTGTCGAGCGCGATCAGAAACGACTCTTGCTCGTTGTCGCACTGCACGAACAGCCGGTCGCCGGCGAGCACGGGCGAGCTGCCGGTGCCCCAGCCCATCATCATCGGGAAGCTGCCGAGGTTCTTGTTCCAGAGCGGCTTGCCGTCAAGGTCGTAGCAATACAAACCGGT
>JAYVCO010000444.1:0-3377 GCA_043749935.1 Planctomycetia bacterium | reverse complement strand
GCGGACTCGCGAGATTCGCTGCTGCCCGGTCGATTAACTCAAACCCCGCTGTGAGCTCCGTGAAAGCTTCCTACGTTGCCTTGATGGCGGCCGTGCTTGGCAGTGCGTTGGGCGTTGCAATTAGCTGGGCCAATTTCGGGCATACGGCACCGTTGCAGCAGGATCTTGTGAAGTCCGCGGACAGAACAAATGCCGAGGACAGCCCCAAAGTGCTGGTGTTGGATCGGTTCCACCATTTTGGCTCAGTCGAGCGAGACACGAAGGTTCGTCACGAGTTTCAATTCACGAACATGGGTAAGGCGCCGCTGACGCTCAAGCCTGGCGGCACGACTTGCTCTTCCTGCACGATCGCCGAAATCTCCAAGTCTGTCGTGGCTCCTGGTGAAACCGTTAGCGTGCTCGTCGAATACCAGACAAATTACTACAAGCCCCAGTTTCGACAAACCGCCACGATCCTGACCAACGATCCCGAGCATCCGCGGATCGAACTTACCATCATTGGCAACCTGACGGCCAATTTTTGGTTTGTCCCCAGCACTTTTGATTTCAGCAGAGTTTCGGCTACCGAGACCAAGACCGTCGAAATGACGGTTTACTCCCGACTCTCCGATTCGGTGCGCGTAGTCAAGCATGAACTGGTGAGCCCCGAGTCCGCCGCGTATTTCGATGTTCACGCCGAAGTCATCGCTGCGGATCAATTGAACGAACCCGACGCAAAAGGCGGTAGCCGGGTGCTAGCCACCCTCAAACCGGGCTTGCCTTTAGGGCCAATTCGACAGACAATTCGCCTCGAACTGGAACTGACGGGAATGTCCGAAAAACCCGTGGTGGAGACGCGCGTCGAGGGAGTCATCGACAGCGATATCTCGATCATCGGTAAAGGATGGAACGCGGACGCGGGCAAACTCTCAATCGGTGCGATCAAAAGTGCCGCGGGCGCAAAACGAGAACTTTTTGTATTGTTGCGAGGCCCGCATCGCCATGGGGTCACCATCAAGCCAGAAAAAATCGATCCTGAGTGGCTGAAGGTCACCTTGGGCGAGCCCACAGATTTGAAGAGTGGCACCGTAACGCAGATTCCTCTCTCGATCGAGATTCCCGCGGGAACCCCACCCACGAATCATCTCGGGTCAGGACAGGGAAAATTCGCGGAAATACTTTTGGAAACGACGCATCCCGACGTGAAACAGATTCCCTTGCGCGTGCAGTTCATGGTCGAACAGTAGTCATCGTCGAGCCCGTTTCAGGATTTGCAATAACCCGGATGGATCCGCCCCAATATGAACAGCACTTTCTGGTGTCGTCGACTTTCGGTTCAGCTACTACTGGCCGCCTTTGGCGTAGCGGTCGCGGGCTGCGACTCGAGCTCCACCTATCAACCACCCACCGCGTCGGTCGGCTCCGCTCGAACGACGGCGGCCCAGGCTGACTCGAATTCGCCGAGCGAAAAAACGACGGCCTCCAAGCCTGGCGCGACCGCGGCGTCAGAGCCGGTCGCGAAAGAGAAATTCGATCCGGTTCTTGAAAACGGCAAGTTTTTTGAGGGTTGGCCCAAACCAAAACTCGCGCTGGTAATCAGTGGCCGCCAGGATGGCTACTTGGAGCCTTGTGGCTGTGCCGGCCTGGAGAATCAAAAGGGAGGGTTCAACCGCCGACACGCGCTCTTCAAGCAATTGCAGGAGCAAGGCTGGCCGCTGGCGGCTGTCGACGTTGGTGGCCTGGTGCGCCGCTTCGGAAAACAGGCTGAAGTCCAATTCGGCATTTCCGCCGAAGCGCTGAAGCAGATGGGCTATAACGCCGTGGCTTTCGGCGCCGCCGATCTGCGGCTTTCGGCAGGTGAGATCGTTGCCGCCGTGGCCGGCGCACAGCCCGAGGACAGCATTTTTCTGTCGGCCAACGTCAACTTGTTCGGGCTGACACCCAAGGTGCGCATCATCGAAGCCGGCGGCATGAAGCTGGGAATCACCGCGGTGTTGGGGAAGGAATTTCAGCAACGAGTCAACAATGCGGAAATTGAAATCCAGCCGGCCGCCGAAGCTCTGAAAACAGTCGTAGGACAACTCAAGGGCTGCGACGTTAGGATTCTGTTGGCGCACGCGACCGCGGACGAATGCACCGAATTGGCCAGGCAGTTTCCCGAGTTCGATCTGGTCGTCAGTGGCGACGACGTTGACGTTCCTCGCGCGCAGCCAGAAAGCATTCCCGGAACCAAATCTCGGCTAGTCGAGGTGGGACATAAAGGCATGTACGTCGTCGTGGTCGGATTCTACGACGATCCCAAGCAGCCGGTGCGGTTTCAACGCGTGGCGCTCGATTCACGATTTCCGGACACGCCGGAAATGAAAGCGCTGATGGCCACCTATCAAGATCAGTTGCAGCAACTCGGTTGGGACGGATTGGGATTGAAGCAAGCGCTGCACCCGCGGGCTCAACGCGGCGACAAAGCGGCCGGCCAATTCGTGGGAGCGGAAAGTTGCAAGGAATGCCATCCCACGGCATGGGGTATTTGGAGCAAGACCAAGCACGCGCACGCGACCGACTCGCTCACGAAGGCCGCTCCTCCTCGACTACATGATCCGGAATGTGTGAGCTGCCACTCCACGGGCTGGAATCCACAGGAATTTTTCCCCTATCTCGGCGGCTTTGACAGCTTGGAGAAAACTCCGCAACTGGCGGGCAATTCTTGCGAGAATTGTCACGGCCCTAGCGGAGCGCACGTGGCGGCCGAAAATGGTCGCAATTTTGCCAAGCGAGATGCCGAACGAGAGGCCATCAAGCTTTCGGTCGCCTTGGCCAAAGAAAATGTGTGCACGAAATGCCACGACATGGACAACAGCCCTAACTTTATCAAGGACCCCGCGTCCTTCGATAAATTCTACTGGCCCAAGGTCGAACACAAGGGCAAGCGTTAAGCAGGGTTAGTGCTGGGTAATGGCATCCGTTGCCTTATGACACTGGCGATCAGCCCTGTATTTCAGCCAGCGCTTCCTGTGGAATGTTGAAATTCGAGGAGACGTTTTGGACGTCATCGTGATCGTCGAGTTTCTCCATCAGCTTCAGCACTTTGCGAGCTGTATCGGCGTCCAAGTCAACCGTCGAAGTGGGAATGCGCGTGATCTCTCGCACTTCCGGTTCGATACCCTTGGCGGCTAGCGCCGTGCCGACTTCGGCGAACACGCCGGGATCGCATGTGATCTCGAATTTGTCGTCCACGCGTTTGACGTCGTCGGCTCCTGCTTCGAGCGCATACTCCAACAGCGTGTCTTCGTCGATCTTATCGGTCGCGACGAGGAACAGGCCCTTACGTTCGAACATCCAAGAGACGCAGCCCGTGGCCCCCAGCTTGCCCTCGGACAGCTCGAAGATCTTTCGGATCT
>JAYVCO010000443.1:0-2974 GCA_043749935.1 Planctomycetia bacterium | reverse complement strand
CCTTGCCGCACTCGGCCATCCGCTTGCAGCGTTCGATGGTCAACTGCGAGAGACGAACGTGGCTTTCCACGTCGTTATCGAGGCTGCTGGCGATCACCTCGCCCTTGACGCAGCGCTTCATGTCGGTGACTTCTTCAGGCCGCTCGTCGATCAGCAGCATGAACAGCTTGACATCGGGATAGTTCGTCGCGATCGCCTGGCTGATCTGTTGCAACAGGATCGTCTTGCCGGTGCGCGGCGGAGCGACGATCAACGCCCGCTGGCCTTTGCCCAGCGGCGTGAGCAGGTCCATGACGCGGGGGCTAAGCGGTTGAGCGCCGGTTTCCAGCGAGAGCCACGTGCGGCTGTCGCAACTGGCCATCGAGCGCTGCAAGCGGCTCTGCGAGGAGGGGCACGACGTGTTCCTGCTCATGGATTCGATCACCCGCATGGCCCGGGCCTTCAACAAGTGGGTCGGCAACACCGGCCGCACGATGTCGGGCGGCGTCGATATCAAGGCGCTCGACATTCCCAAGAAGCTGTTCGCCACGGCCCGCGTGTTCGAGGAAGGCGGTTCGCTGACGATCGTGGCCACGGCCCTGGTCGACACGGGCAGCCGCATGGACGAGCTGATCTTCCAGGAGTTCAAGGGCACGGGCAACATGGAGTTGGTGCTCGATCGCAAATTGGCCGACCGGCGCGTCTGGCCCGCGATCGATATTTCGCAGTCGGGCACGCGCCGGGAAGAGAAGCTGCTCGATCCCGACACGTTGCACGCCGTGACCATGCTCCGCCGCACGCTGGCGACCATGCACCATGTCGATGCGATGGAGCAACTGTCCAGCAAGTTGGGGAAATTCAAATCCAACAAAGAGTTCATCAAGCTGATCAGCGGAGCGCAGGTGGACTAGCGTCCGGTCGAGCCGCGGTGTCGAGCTTGCGGACGCGGCCAATGATGACCGTGCGATGAGCCTCGCCACGTTTTACGGGATCGGCGGGAATTTCCGCGATCTTGTCCCACTCGAATGGCAGCGTGCCGGGCGTGGAAGGCGAGGGGCTGCCGTCGTTCGTGCTACGCCACTGGTCGGTATCGCTGGGCCTGTGATCAAAGCAAAAATAGGTCACGTCCGCCGGAAGATCGCTGGCCGCCAAGGGCCAGGGGACCTGCCGGATCGGAGTCTCATAGCAATACGCGAAGCGGTGGTACACGCGCCCCAAGCTGACCAACTGGTTTGCCCCGGGCACCCGTTCTCGGATCTGCGCGATCGCCGGCGTCAGATCGTTGCCGCCTCGGATGCGCGCATTGACGACCACGCCGACGTAGGCGAACCCCAGTAACGCGGCCGCCGTGTAAATTGCCAACTGGGGTCGGGGCGATCGCTCGGAACGGGACGCCCAGATCAGAACCGCCGTTGTCCCCAGGGACACCAGCACCCAAGCGATGACAAAAGGCAGCGGCTGTCGCGCATCGGAAAATTTTTCCGAGGGCCAGAAACTGACGAACACAACGCCCACCGCACCCCCGAGTGCCACAATGCTCAAGCCGCGCAAGTAGTGTCGCCAGATCCGACGATTCGCCCAACTAGCGCCTTGGGCCGCACATTGCTCCACGGCCAGCCCTATCAATAGCGCCAGGCAGGGGTAAAGCGGCATGTAATAACGTCCGCGAGCGCCCGCCGCCAGCAACACACTGGGATACGTGACCAAAAGGGCCACCAATAGAAATTTTATCTGTGGCCGCTGGGCCATCACAGTAGCGCGAATGCCAGGCTTGGCGAACAGCAGCAACAAGGGCGACCACGGCAGCAGGCACCCAAATGTCTCGAACGGGTAGCTCGCGACGTGCTTCGCGAGCCCTTGGAAGGCGAATCGTTCGCGGGCCAACCCGCCCCAGATATCATCGACCGCTCCCCAGTTGGAAAGCGCAAACGGGACGAACCAGCTCCCAACGATCGTGACAAAGCACACCAGCCCGGCCAGGTGCGGAATGCCAAACAGCCAGCGCCAGTCGCGCCGTAAGAGCAGATAGAGTCCGCAGACGGATATGAAATAGACCGGAGCTTGAAGTCCCTTGGTCAGTGCGCCTAACGCGGCGAAGGAATATCCGAGCGACCAGGCGAGCGCAGCCGGCCAGGCTTTCGAGTATCCCCAATGCCAAACCAATAGCGACGCGGCGACAAAAAACGTGAAGACGGCCTCCGACTCGCCGAAGCGACCGATGCCCAGCACTTGTCCGAACGTGGCAAACATGGCCGCCGAACTGAAACTGCCCAGCCGCGACATCCAACTGCGCGCGTAGGCGTAGATCAACAGCGTGGTAGCGAGCATCGCGGTCACGCTGGGCAAACGGACGGCCACCAGGTCGACCTCGTGCCGCGCAAGTCCCACCAAGGCCATGGCCCAACTATTCAGCGGGGGCCGTTCCGGAAAAATGCTGCCCTGCTGGCGAGGCACGATCCAGTCGCCACTGGCAATCATTTCGCGGGCACCGTTGGCCCAGCGCGACTCCTCGCCGCAAACCGGCGAGGCCGTGAGACGCGTAAAATAGACCGCCAAGACCAAAATCGTCAGCGCCGCCGCTTCCCATTCCCACCACCACCAATTTCTGGGAGTCGTGTCGCGCTGGGCAGAGAGGATCGATTGGTCGTGAAACATAGTCGCAGGCTGAAAATCGCGCAAGGCGAACGACGGCCACGCCGCGCGCGGGCTCATATTGGAATTGGCTGCCCCGGGGATACGCGGGCGGAGAGTCCCAAAAACGGCCAACCGCGGCAAGATCGATTTCATCGCATCCGTCGGCACCAATAGCCCCTATGCCTATAGGCTCGTCGCCCGCTTTGCCTAGGCAACCGCGCCCGCGTGGGCTAAAATTTCCCGGTGCATTTCGCTATCAATGCACGGAAATGCCCAGGAGGGTAAGCGAATGGCTAGCGGCGACACTGGAAATGTCGTGCCGGGAAACCGGTTGCGGGTTCGAGCCCCGTGCCCTCCGCTC
>JAYVCO010000442.1:0-17229 GCA_043749935.1 Planctomycetia bacterium | reverse complement strand
GAACTTCTGCACCAAGAACTGTTGGTTTCGGCGCGTCGGGCGGGAATGGCCGAAATCGCCACTGGCGTATTGCACAACGTCGGCAACGTGCTCAATAGCATCAATGTTTCGGCGACCTTGGCATCGGACCGCATGCGGCAATCGAAAGTTGCCGAACTGGCGCGCGCAACACAGCTGATCGAAAAACACGCGGAGGACCTGGGAACGTTCATCACTCTCGATCCAAAGGGCAAAAAGTTGCCCCATTTCTTGGGTTTGTTGGCAACACACCTCGTCGATGAACGAACCGACATTCTCAAAGAGTTGGAACTGCTGACTTCGATGGTCAATCACGTAAAAACCGTCATCTCCACGCAACAGTCATACGCGGGAGTGTCGGGCGTGATCGAAACGGTAGATGTCGGTACGCTCTTGGACGATGCGATGAAACTTAATTCGGCCTCCTTTGACCGCCACCAGATCTCGGTAGTCAAAGATTGCGAGGCCATTCCCAAGGTCCGCCTCGATAAACAAAAGGTACTGCAGATTTTGGTGAACTTGATCAATAACGCGAAGGACGCGATCACGGACAATCCAAACCAGACCGACCGCAATCTGATCGTGCGAACATCAGTTACGGATCACGACACTTTGCAGTTTTGCATTACCGACAACGGAATGGGAATTCCCAGCGAAAACTTGACGCGCATTTTTTCTCACGGGTTTACCACGAAAAAAGCGGGTCACGGATTTGGTCTCCATAGTTGTGCGAACGCCGCCATTGAATTGGGCGGCTCCCTGGTCGCCGCGAGCGAAGGACTCGGTACCGGTGCCACGTTTATTCTTGAACTCCCGTTCGAACCCGCCGAAGTGCCCGTATGACTCAAACATCTCTGTACCGCATTCTTCTGATCGACGACCAGGAAGCCATTCACGCGGATTACCGCAAGGTTCTGGGAGCCCAGAGCTCGACCACGACCGCCATCAATGCGGCAGCCGCCAGCTTGTTCGACGACGAGCCAGACACGCATTTCGAGTGGGAAGGGTTCGATCTCGAATCGGCCTATCAAGGCCAACAGGGCTACGAGCTGGTGCAGCGTTCGATCGAAGAGGGTCGCCCCTATGCGCTGGCGTTTGTCGACATTCGCATGCCGCCAGGCTGGGATGGCGTGCAAACGGTTCAGCGAATCTGGGAAGTCGACCCGGAAATCCTGATTGTGTTCTGCTCCGCCTACTCGGATTATTCGTGGGAGGAGATGGTTCGAAAGCTGGGACGCAACGATCGGTTTTTGATTCTCAAGAAGCCGTTCGACAACATCGAAGTGCGTCAATGTGCCATGGCGCTTACCGAACGTTGGGCCGTCTCGCGGACCGATGTACTGACGGGCCTACTCAATCGGCGCGCCTTCCATGGCCACCTCAAGCTCGAGTGGGCTCGGTCGCAGCGCTACGAATTTCCAATGGCGTGCGTGATGATCGATCTCGATTATTTCAAGCGCGTCAATGACACCTTCGGCCACCACGCCGGCGATCGAGTGCTGAAGATCGTGGCCGAGCAATTGAAATCTCATTGCCGTGCCAGCGACTACATCTGTCGCTACGGCGGCGAGGAACTTTGCGTGCTCCTGCCGCATACGGATGAAACAGGCGCTGCTGCATGGGCCGAACACACGCGGCAGGCGATCGCCAGTGCTCCGGTAGTGTTTGGCGAACATTCCATGACGTTGACGGCCAGTTTCGGAGTTTCCGAGCAGTTGATGCCTGATGACACGATGGAACAAATGATCGATCGAGCCGACCAATCGCTTCTGGTTGCCAAGAAGTCGGGCCGAAACCGGGTCGTTCACTACTCCGCCACGACTGCTTCCGGCGAATCGGCCCTGCAGCAAGCTGGCGGCCGTGGCAATGTGTTCCAGGGAATCTTGGCTAGCCAGGTGATGAATGCGCCAGTGGCATCGTTGCCAGCCGACGCCACGGCGGGCGAAGCCGCTGAGTTTTTCTTGCAATTCCGCGTCAACTCGGCACCCGTGGTTGATCTCGAAGGCAAACTGATTGGCATTCTGTCGGAAAAAGACGTGCTGGGGATAATTTTCAGCCAGGATGCCTGGTCTACGCCCATCGCAAGAATCATGCAGCGAAACGTGGTTTGCTACGAAGAAGATGCCGACGTGCAATCCATTTGTGAGTTCCTCGGCCGCGTCGCCATTCGGCGCGTCGTCATCGTGCGCGACGGGCGTCCGACGGGTGTCGTCAGCCGAGGCAGCTTGTTGCGTTGGTATGCAAATGCGATGACGGCTTCCGACGGCGCTGATCCTGCGGTAACGTTGCATCGTCCGGACGAATCTACACGTCTTAGACTGATCGAGAGTGCCCAAGCTGTCGCTCACTGTGCCAGCCAACTGGCCGAGAGCATTTCCTCACCGGTCGACGACCTTGCCGTTCCGGTCATCGAGGGCTTATCTAAGTTACAGGAGCTAGTGAACGGCTTCTTAACGGGTTCGGTGGGCAGAGAACCTCGCGCGAGCGTGGCCGATACCTTGTTGGCTAGTCTGGAATCGTCGGCCAACTCGGCAATGGTCGCAACACTGTTGAGATCGACCTATCGCTGAGTCCAATAGTCGACGACCAGGACTTTGTCGAGTCGCGGCCCTACCAAAGTGCCAAAGGCCTTATGGGCGGGGTGGGGCAAGTAGGCGTCACGCCCTTTTTCGTCGCGAAAGGTGACGAAAAAACAATGCGTGAATCCAGCCGCCTTGTTTTCAGTGCTGACGTCCGTGCCGAATTCAAAGTCCTGGATCACGTCGATCTTTCCCTTCAGTGCGCGAAAAGCGTCGATGACCTCGTCGATTTGTTGCGGTGTTGTTCCGTCCTTGAACTTGAACAGCACCACGTGCCGCAACACACGGCCTGGCTTTCCTTCTGACGCAGGGGCGTTTTCCGCTTGCAAGGCGGCGAGGAAGCCAGTGGACAACAAGGTCAGAACGGCTGCGTTCAAGTACTTGGGCATGGGAACACTCCAGGTGAACGGGAACTAAGGTTTTGCCATCGGTCTTACTAGCTGCCCGTTGGAAAATGCCGTCGTGGCATTTTTCAACCTCGCCAAGTGGGGAGCAAAGCTCCGCACGGAAGCGCAAAAAAACGACTTGCGTCGCTATTTTGTCATCGCATTCCTGCGATGTCGCAGCCTGTTGAGTAAATCAACAGGCTGTTAGCATACGAGTCGCGATCTTCAGCGACAATCTCTGGCATGGCTCATGGAACCGTCCTCGAAATCGCTTTGGGACGAGCTTTTTTCGTAAAAAGATGCTACCATATCGCCCGTCGTTAGTGGCCTCCATTTAGCAACTTCTCTCGGTCGTTGAGGATCCGTAATGCGCCATGCCATACTCCTGTTCTTTGTTGTTTGTTTCGTTCTGGCGGCTCGCGTTTTGGCGGCCGATTTGCAGCCCAAAAAAGTTACCGTACTGGCTCGCGAGAACACCTTTGAACTCACCGACGCGTTGGTTGATGGCCAGGAGTTGTTGGTGCCTGCCAAACACGTCGCGGCGATCACCGGGTTCGAGCTAAAACCTCAGGGACTTTGCGCCGCCGACGTTTGCATTCCGATACCTAAAGACGGGGGTTGGGTTGTGGAACAAGGCGGCGTGACGTATTTGAACTTGACGCGATTTGCCGCCAAAGTAGACCAGGTATTTGCGGTCGATACCGACCAGAACGTGTGGAGTTTTACCGCGGTGCCCGAGCGGCCGACGCTGCCGCTGGTCGCCGGCGAGGCTCCCGATTTTGCAATTCCCGATCGCAATGGAAAGATTGTCCGGCTGTCCGACTTTCGAGGAAAGAAAGTTTTTCTACTTACTTGGGCCTCGTGGTGCGGGTGCCGATTTGATTTGGCCGAATGGCAGAAAATGTACGTGGAACTAAAAGATAAAAACTTCGGAATTGTCGCGGCCGCGCAAGACACTGGCGGCGTGGCCGCTGCCGGGCCCTGGTACGACAAGGCAAACGTGACTTATACGGCACTAGTGGACGCGAAACATACCGTTAGTTCGCTCTACCAAATGGTGAATGTTCCCACGGGCGTCTGGATCGATGAGACGGGAAAAATCGTGCGGCCCGGCGAGGTCTCCTATGCCAAACAGCAGAAAGTCTTGGGACAAACCATAGGCGATGACCGCTATGCGTTGGGACTGCGCGACTGGGTAGAAAAAGGTCCGCAGAGTGCATATTTGGCTTCGCCCGAGCGATTACATCGGCAGTTAGCCCTCCGAGATAGCCGCCTGCGACTTGCGGATGCACATTTCAAGATTGGTGCCTATTTCTCCGAATCATCCAAACGCGATCTGGCAACGAAACATTGGCAGCAGGCGCAGGAGCTCAATCCAGATAGCTGGAACTACCATCGCCAAGATTGGTCGTTTGACAAGGGCAAGGAAATGGGAAATTTCCTCAAAAAAGTCGGTAAATTGGCCGGCAGGCCGTACTATGACCCTGCCGAGTTTCCACAATCCAAACCCGCTGACAACCCGGCCTCGGCGGCACCCTAAAAACCGTGCTGAACTGCTTGTATGCCAGGTGCCTGGCCATGCAGCGAAAAAACGATTTCCGGTCGTGACGGGGCACCTTGGACCCGTTAAACTGGCTGGGCAAGGGCCCCTGCTCCGTTATAATAGGCCCTAACTCGGGGTTCTCGCATTTCCAAGGCGCTCGCCCAACACGCGCGACAGGCATTTTGGGCTGAGTTGCTGACGACCTATAATTAAAAGGGAGGTTCGCCGTGCAATCATCTCGAGCATGTCTTGTGGTTCTCACTTGTGTTGCCCTTGGCCTTGCGAGTTGTGCCCAGCAATCAGCCGATTCAGCCAAAGCCGCCAAGGTAACTAAAATCGAGCCGGGTGCGGATGCCCAAAAGCGCGCTCAGACCGCACTGATCAATGCTAAGCCGGGTGATACGGTTGAATTCGGTGCTGGGAAATTCGAGTTTACTTCTACCCTTTCGCTCGATGTCAGCGATGTGACAATTCGCGGTCAAGGCGAAGATAAGACCATCCTGGCCTTCAATCAACAAGGTCAAGGGACTGGTGGCGAGGGCATTCTCGTGACCAGTAAGGAAAAATTCACGATCGAGGATTTGGCGGTTGAAGACGCCAAGGGTGACGCTATCAAGGTTAGCGGCTGCAACGGCGTGACGTTTCGCCGAGTGCGTGTCGGATGGACGGCCGGAGCCAAGGAGAACAATGGCGGCTATGGTTTCTATCCCGTGTTGAGCACGGACGTGCTGATCGAAGACTGCATCGCGCGCGAGGCCTCGGACGCGGGTATTTATGTCGGCCAGTCGGAAAACATCATCGTGCGCCGCAATCGAGCCGAGCGCAACGTGGCCGGCATCGAAATTGAAAACTCGGTTAATGCGGACGTTTACGACAATGTGGCCACCGACAACACTGGAGGGATTCTGGTGTTTTCGTTGCCCGATCTGAAAAAGAAAATCGGACACCATTGTCGCGTCTACAACAACCAAATCATCGAAAACAATCACGAGAACTTCGCCCCCAAGGGAAATACGGTGGCGAATGTCCCGGCGGGCACGGGCGTGATGATCCTGGCCAACCGGCAAGTCGAAGTCTTCGATAACCAAATCGAAAACAACCAGAACATCGGCCTGTCGATTTGCAGCTACTTCGTCACGCAACGGCCGTTTACCGACGAGGGTTACGACCCTTACTGCGAAGCGATCTATGTTCACGACAACAAATTCGTGGGTGGCGGCGATAAGCCGAACGGCAAGCTCGGGTTGCTGGTAGCCGCGGTGCTGGGCGGCAAGCTGCCCGCGATCGTATATGACGGTGTGGTCGACGAAAAGAAAGCAGTCAACGGCGTGCTTCCCGACGATCTGGCCATCCGCATTCGCAACAATGGCGAGGCTGACTTCGTCAATTTCGATCTCCCCAACCTCGATGTCAGCAACCCGCTGAACATCAAGAAGGGAAACATCAGCCGCGATCTAAAGCCCTATGAGGGCGAGATGCCCAATCTCTCCCCGGTGACGATCGCCGGAGTGAAGTAATGCGGCGGCGGCACCCTAGTGCCTTTGAGTTTCATTGCGCGGTGACAGTCAGAGCCCGATCGGCGGCGCTTACCATTTCCTTTTGCGCCCTTTGGTTGTGCGTCGTTGGCTGTGGTTCTCGGAGTTCGCTTCCCAGCGGTCCGCCTGAAAAGCTGTCCGAATACGGCCTGTTTGTCGACAATGGCAGCACCCAAGAGCCAGTGCCCGGCGTGATCCCCTACGATTTGAACTCGCCGTTGTTTTCGGACTACACCGAGAAATACCGATTCGTCAAACTCCCATCCGGTAAAAGCGCCGAGTACCACCCCACGGAGTCGATCGAATTCCCGGTTGGCACGATCATTGCCAAAACATTCGCTTATCCTGTCGACGCCCGCGATCCGGCGCTCGGACGGCGTCTGTTGGAAACTCGCATTTTGAAACGCGAGCCGCAGGGCTGGACCGGACTGCCGTACATTTGGAATGCCGCGCAGACCGAAGCCGTGTTGGATGTGGCGGGAGACCTGGTGGACGTTCGTTGGATCGACGCAACGGGCCAAGAGCGCACGAACAACTACATCATCCCCAATTCCAACCAGTGCAAGGGCTGTCATAAACAAGGCGACGAAATGCAGCCGATCGGGCCCAAAGCCCGAAACCTTAACCGTGAGTTTTCTTATCAGGCCGGCGCTGAAAACCAGTTGGCGTATTGGACGCGCGTCGGAGCCCTGACCGGCAGCCCCGCCGCCAAAGATGTTCCCCACCTCGCGGTCTGGAACGACCCCACGACCGGCAACCTCGACCAGCGTGCTCGAGCCTGGTTGGAAATCAATTGCGCACATTGCCACAACTCGGCTGGACCTGCGCGAAATTCTGGCCTGGACCTGATGGTCGCCCAAACCAATCCCACCCAGTTCGGCATTTATAAAACGCCCGTTGCCGCTGGCCGCGGCACTGGTGGGCTCGACTACGACATTGTTCCTGGGCAGCCAGATCAATCGATCCTGATGTTTCGCATGACCTCCATCGATCCGGGCATCATGATGCCCGAACTGGGAAAACGAATGGTTCACACCGAAGGGGTGAAGTTGGTTCGGGAGTGGATTACGGCCATGCCTAGGATCGAGCCGCCGTCACGGACACGTTAGCAGGCTTTTCCGCCGGCAAGATCGGGCGATCACCCCGGCGGTGATTTTTGCGATGCGTTCCATTGAGTGCTGGCGCGGGGACGATATGATGGGGGCGCTCGACTGACCAGGCACCGCCGAGCGACACGGCTTTCGTGCGCAATTGCGGATCCAAAAACAAGGAGCCGGCATGGTCACGGCGATATCCGAAGCGATCCTGGTCGGGCCCAATCAAATTAACGTAAAGCTCATCGATGGCTCACAATCCACAGCCTCGATACCGATGTCGTTGCGAGATTTTCTGCACTTTGGCCACTTTCTGGTGGCGGTGCGCACCGCAATGAACGAGGGCCGCCTGCCCGATCTCAGGATCGATCGCGGCCACCTGCGAGAAAGTTGGGAGCCACGCCGCGATGTGCTCGAGCGCAAGTTGTGCGAGAGCTTCGGCCGCTTCGACTAGGTCTTCTACGGATAGCAACCGGCGACGAATCGAGTATGATAAAGGGGGGCTCGTTCCGGAACGCGAGCCCGATCGCGGTTTCATTCCTATGGATTTCCGCGGTACTCATGGTTTTCGCACCCGCTCATTCGGATCGTGTCATGCCATCTGTCAAATTCATGGATCGAGTTTGCGTTTCCCTTGTGCTCGTTTCCGTTATTTTCTCGGGGCCATTATCTGGCGTGGCACGCTCGAAGGATCCTTTGTCCGCGAAAGAAATTACCTATACCAAAGACATCGCTCCGATTCTGTGGAAGAACTGTGCGGGCTGCCATCGCCCAGGCGAGGTCGGGCCGTTTTCGCTGTTGGCCTATGAAGACGCGTCAAAGCGAGCTGACTTTCTGGCCGAAATCACCGCAAGCCGGCGGATGCCGCCCTGGAAGCCGGAGCCGGGCATTGTCAAGTTCATGGACGAGCGCCGGCTCTCGAATGATGAAATCGCGCTGATCTCGCAGTGGGCCTCCAATGGTGCGCCGCAAGGCAATCCCCAGGATCTACCCGAACCGCCGCAATTTCACGAAGGTTGGCAACTGGGCGAGCCGGACCTGGTTTTGAAGATGTCCGAGCCATTCGAGATTCCCGCCAGTGGCAGCGATGTCTATCGTTGTTTTGTGGTCCCGATGCCGAGCGAAAAAGATCAAATGGTCAGTGCGGTCGAATTTCGTCCTGGCAATCGCAAGGTAGTCCATCACGCCATTTTGTTCTTGGACGCCAATGGCGTGGCCCGCAAACGAGACGGTGAAGATGGCAAGCACGGATATCCGAGCTTCGGTGGACCGGGCATCATTCCGACCGGCGGTCTGGGCGCATGGGTACCTGGAGCCATGCCCCGCTTCTTGCCCGAGGGGATCGTGAAGTATGTGAAAAAGGGAAGTGACCTGGTCATGCAGTTGCACTACCACCCGAGCGGCAAACCAGAGACGGACCAATCAACGGTTGGCGTTTACTTTTCCAAAAAGCCTTTCAAGAAAATTGTGACGGGTATAGCAGTCACGCAGCCCAAGCTCAAGATTGTGGCCAACGACCCACACGCACAAGTTTTGGCCGAAAGCCAGCCACTGCCTGTCGACGTGAACGTGCTGGGTATCTCGCCTCACATGCACAATCTGGGCCGGGAATTCAAAGTCACGGCTGAAGTGCCTGGCAAGACCGAGGAAGTGGCTTTGATTTGGATCAAGGATTGGGACTTCAATTGGCAGGGCGCCTATCAGTTCGAGCAGCCGCTGCGATTGCCCAAGGGGTCTAAGATCAAAGTTCAGGCGTTTTACGACAACTCGGAAGCCAACCCCAAGAATCCTAACAGTCCGCCCAAGACGATCCGCTGGGGCGAGCAGACAAGCGACGAAATGTGCCTGTGTGGAGTGCAAGTGTTTACCGATCGCATCTTGGATCTGAAGCAGATCGTGGCTATGAAGGGCAACATGCTGGGATCGGGGCTCGACGGCGGCGTTCCGGGTCAGGCCAATAGCGCGAAAAAACTGACTTCCGACGCGATTGCCAAACAGCCGGTCAAATTTCCCCCCGGCGGCATTCCGATTCCCGAACGCTTCAAAGACGCGTTGGTGCAGTTCGATTCCGACACCGACGGCAAGCTATCGCGCGCCGAAGTCGACAAAATGCCCGCGCCCATGAGGCAACGTATCGAAGACAGCGTGCGCAAACTTCAGGCCGTCAAGGGCCGCAAATAGTCGCTTGGATTATTGCCCACGCTACCTGTGCCGAGTACCATGCGAGGCATGCCTGCCTGTTGTCGCACCTCGCTGTTGTGTTCGATGATCCGCACTTGTATGCCGCTTTGCTGCGCGAGCATGCTGGTTCTCTCGCTCGTTTCAGATGTCGCAACGGCAGATGAGATTGGCGATGAGCTTGCCACCATTGCTCGCGCCGGGCCCGAGGGCGCTGGATCCGAGGGCGCCCGCGCCGCCAGTACCAAACTGGCCAGCCGCGGCGCTGATACTCTGCCCCGACTACTGGCGGCGATGGAAACGGAAAACCCCGTGGCGGCCAATTGGGCTCGCTCCGCGTATGAAGTCATCGCCGAACGAGAGCTGGCCAAACCAAATCGACAGTTTCCCGTTAACGATTTGAAGTCCTTCGTGCGCGACTCGAAACACGTGGGTCGCGTGCGCCGGTTGGCTCTTTCGCTTTGCGACCAGCTCGATCCGGGTTTCTCGAAAGCATTGATCCCGAAACTTTTGCAAGACCCTGAGTTTCGGCAAGACGCCGTGGAGACGGCTCTCTCGGCCGGCCAACAGGCCCTGGAAAATGGCGATTCGGAAACGGCCAGGGCAGAGTTCCGCCAGGCTTTTGAGCATTCGCGCGACAGCAGCCAAACCGTCCGCGCCGCCGGCAAGCTGGCCGGCCTGGGAGAAAATGTCGACATCGCGGAGCATCTGGGTTTGATCGTCGATTGGTGGTTGATCGGACCGTTCGATGCCCCGCAGTTCAGCGGTTTTGCGCGCGAGTTTCCACCGGAGCACGGGATCGACCTGAAAGCAGAGTACACGGGCCAGGAGGGGCATTCGTTGCATTGGGTCCGCCATCGCACGATCGATCCGCTGGGACTGTTGAATCTTGTGCAGGCTCTCGCGCCAGCGAAGGAAGCCGTCGGCTATGCGTTTACAGAGCTCATCTCCCCGCGCGATCAAGCCGTGCAACTTCGCTGTGGTGCCGACGATAATTGCACGGTATGGCTCAATGGCCAAAAGGTGTTCGGCCGGGATCAGTGGCTCAACGGCATTCGCCTCGATCGGTTCGTCACGCCGGTGCAACTGCGCGGCGGAACAAACCAGCTTCTTGTAAAAATCTGTCAGGGTCCGCAGCACAAGGATCCGCAAGTTGCCAACAACTGGTCGTTGCAATTGCGGTTTTGCGATGAAAACGGCAGCGGAATCAAGCTGCGTTCGGCATTGCCCAAGATCCCGGGAGCGGCGCAGTAATGGTCTTCCGGCGAACGCTCTACCACCAGTCGCCTTTACTCGCCGTTATCGTGGCAACCTACTTGATGTGTTGGCTGGCTGGCATGGTGCGCGCCGATCAGTGGCCCGGCTGGCGAGGTCCGGCGCGCACTGCCGTTGCGGCCGAGGACTGCGATGCTCCAACAACCTGGTCTTCCACAACTGGTGTGCGGTGGAAAACTCCGCTGCCTGGCTCGGGTATTTCGAACCCTATCGTCTGGGAAAACCGCGTCCTATGCACTAGCTCCGATGGCGTTTTGAATCAGGATTTGCACGTGATGTGCATGGACCGGGAAACCGGCCGTCAGCTCTGGCACGTCCGGCTCTGGGGCACGGCGCCCACGCTCTATCACGAAACCAAGAGCAGTATGGCCAGCCCTTCGCCGATCACCGACGGGAAAAACGTATTTGCGTTTTTTGGCACTGGCGATGTGTTCTGTCTCGGCTTGGACGGGCAACTTGTATGGCATCGGTCGCTTTCGGCCGAATATGGTGTGTTCGAAAACCGCTTTGGAGCGTCGAGCTCCCCTCTGCTCTTCGAGGATAGCGTGATCGTGCAGTGCGATCATTATGGGGCGTCCTATGTGATCGCGATCGATAAGAAAACCGGGGCGAACCGTTGGAAAGCTGACCGGCCCGGGGTCTGGCTGTCGTGGTCGTCGCCGACTTGCATCAAGGCGAATTCTCCGGGCCAAGCCGAGTTGATTGTGTCTGGATCCGAAAAGCTCGACGCACTCGATCCGCGCACTGGCAAGATGCTGTGGACTCTGCGCGGTATGTCCCGTGAGTGCATTCCGACGCCAATTGAAGCTCACGGTCTCATCTATGCCGTCAGCGGACCGAATGGCACGAACTATGCAATTCGACCAGGCGGACGCGGAGACATTACCGATTCGCACGTCGTCTGGTCCAACACTCGCGGCAATCCGTACGTCCCGTCGGCGATCGTGGTTGGCGACTATTACTATTTGGCCGACGATCACGGCATCGGCATTTGTCTCGACGCGCATACCGGAAAGCAGATTTGGCGTAAACGTTTCGGCGGCGACTTTACCGCGTCACCCGTTTCTGCCGCGGGCAAGATCTATTTCACCAACGAAGCTGGCGAAACGCTCGTGCTGCAAGCGAACACGAAAAACTATGAAGAACTGGCGCGCAACTCGATCGATCAGCCCGTGTTTGCCTCGCCAGCCATTGCAGGAGGCTGCTTCTTTTTGCGGAGCGCCACTCATCTTTGGTGCCTGGGTGGCGTGCCAAGCACGAAGTAAACGCCGATGCGCACGCTAGGGAGGCGTTCCAGCAGGCACCCATCGCAAGTTTGCCAGCCGGAAAGGTTCGGCCCTCGACGTTGTACACGAAAGCTGAATCTTGTCGAGATCGCGCCAGGTCGTCAGTGGCTGGCCGTCGGCGGTGCGGAACAGCCCGGCAGAAAGCCGGATAGTTTTCCAGCCCTCCGATAACTCGGCGACAGGAATCGTCGCGGAATAGCTTTTGGCCTTGGGCGTCCAGTCGTGCTCCGTCACGGTTACCAGCAGGCCTTGATTGTCGAAGCCGCCCGTGCAATCCAGTGCGATGTCCGAGCCCTCGCTGCCGATGAACTGAGGATCGCCGATGATGTGCGATGCCAGATTGACGCTAATCCGTTGGCCGAAGATCTCCTTGTTCAAAACGACAATGGCGGGCCGCTCCGGAGAGTCTTCAATACTGAGGAACTGTTTTGACACGTTGGGATCGGTGTAAGCTGTCGCGTAGAACCACGATTCGGCAACGGCATGCGGCTCGAAGGCGTCTCCGTGTCGCAAGGTCGCGCGAGCTTTGCCGATTTGGCCAGGGATACATTGGGCGAGATTCGTCGTCAGGCAAATGCCCGATTTGTAATGAACGTTGGCAAAGGCAAACAACTTCTCCCACGGGTCGAGCACTTCCAAGTTGGCTCGCCAATTGGAACCGAGGCCATTGAGTTGGCTTTTGGCGCTACGCCAATGGCGGCTGGGTGGCGGTTTGTCATTAAGAGAGTAGTAGAAGTCGACGCGGTCGATCTCGCCGTTACTTGCGTTGAGAGTTGCTTGGGGAATGCCATCAGCAGCTAGTGAAATTGAAATGACGGGAGAATGAGGAAACTCGGGCCCCCCTTTGAGTTGAAAGTCCATCCAGGCGGGCAGGTTGTTGCCTTGCTCCGGTGCGATGTGATGGTTGTAGCGCGGCGTCATCGCCTGCCAGTGCGCTCCGGTGGTTGCGGGCAAAATATCGTAGGCCGTGTCCATCCAGCCGTGAAAGTCGTTTGTCGCGTTCAAAAAGAGCAGCGGACACGAGACGTAAGGCGCATGCGCCTCGGGCGAGACAACGCGTTGGAAGAGGGTTAACTGAGGTGTGAGCTCAGAGAATCCCCAGCGGGTGCGGCGACGGTCGATGTTGTAGCCACAGCCGTAGATCGGGACCGCCGTCTTGACTCGCGCATCCGATCCAGCCACACTCCAACACAACGTGCCACCGACGCTGATCCCGAATATGCCCAGTCGGTCGGCGTCGACCCGCGGATGATTTGCCAGCAGCGTGAGCGCTCGACGGGAAGCCAAGGTCCAGTGATACCAGGATGAGGCACGGGGGGTGGGCTCGACTTGAAACCCGCCGTGAGCGTCGGCCATGTTGGCGTGCTTGACCGCTCTCCAATCGGTCACTTCCGTGCGATCGGCCCAGGGGCCGCAAAAATCGAATGTCACGCAGACGTACCCGCGACGGGTCCAAAAACGCACCCAATCGAGTGAAGCCGTTTGCCCGCCGCCGTGGATGTGTAGAATCCCTGGCTGCCGCGGTCCTTCGGCTGGCACGCCTTGGATGGCAAACACGCGCACGCGTGCGCCGTCGACATTTTCGGCAGTGAATCGCAGCTTTTCGAATGTGCAACCATCTTCGCTCCACGTTTTGAGCGATTCCACGTCCAGCGGCAGGGCAGTCGGGTCATAGCCACGCCAAAGATCGGCGGGCGAACTGAAGACGGCCAGCTCGACAGCCGGCAAGTTGTCGCTGATCGAAAAAATGCCAGCCATAGTGAAAAGCAGCAATCGAGCGCGCATTGAAGTCTCACAATCAAGCGGAGGGTGTTACTCGAATATGACCATCGAGTGCATCATGAGCTTTGGCACCGTGACTTCGACGCCGTCCTCGATTTTCCGCAACGGCAGATCCAGATGTTCCGGCTCCAGCGTGGCTTTTTGAACATTCGCGACGCGGCATTTCACGCGGATGTCGTGCAACGGAATCAGCTCTTCGCGCACCGGCCAGGTGCCACGCAGTTCCGATTGGTTGGGAAATCCCCATTTCTTTTGCAAGTCCTCGGGCAACGCGGCCAACTTCTGATAAATCGAGTGCCGGCCGTAGGAGCTATGATCGTTGAGCAAATGAACGATAGTTCGCTTCAGTTCGGGCTGGCGGCGAAACGTGGTGGCCAACAGCAACGGGCCCTCGACTTCCACGCTGGGCGCCTCGTCGCCCGCGGCCCAGCGGCAGGCGTTGACCAGAAGCTGCCGCATGTACGAATCGGGATAGAAGAACATGCCTTTGTCGACCGCCGCGGGAAAATAGACGACGCGACCTTTGCCGAAGCTCGAAGCAAGAATCGCCGGCTTGCGGTTCTTAGCGCCGTCCGGCACATTCAAGGCATACGTCGAAAGGACGGAGGACCCAGCAGTTGTCTTGGCCTCGACCGCGCTGGCGATCAACGCCAACGTTCCTGATTCGGGTGGTGGACCGAGTCCTCCTGCCCAAGCAGTCATTTGTTTAGCTTTGATCAAGGGGTCGGTGACGATCGGATGATCGGCGTCGATCGTGAGATATAAGTTCTCGCTGCGCTGCACCACCGGATGTGTCGCGATGTAGTGCGCGTGGAAAAGATCGGCCAAAGCAAAATCATCGCGCCGCTTGAAGTTATCGTCGTAGAGACCGGTTTCGAAGCTCGAGACCAACCCGCCGCCTTGGGCGACAAATCGACGCACGACTTCGGCTGCGCGATCCGACAGGCAGGCCACGTTCGGGAGCATCAACACGCGAACGCCCTGTAATTCGGCATTCTCCAGATCGTATTCCGTCAACATGCGCACCGGTAAATGTTTCTCGAAAATCGAGCGAAAGGCGCCCAAAGTGTGCGAAAAATAGAGAGGCAGAGCGCCTTGAGCGTAAAGCGCTCGAGTTTGTTCCGACGCCACGATGCCAATGTAAGGCACCGGTTCTGACTTGGACCACCAGGCTTCGCGAGCTTTGACGTTCTCCAAATGCAGTTTCAAATACTCTTCGCGATTGGCCGACTCGACGAATTCTGGATAGACGCCCCACGGAGCGCCTTCGAGCCCGCGCAACTGGATGTCGAGAGGCGTGGCAACGCCCGAGATTCCGTGCGATTGCGGCTGAATCCAAACCGCGCCGCCGCGATTGTGCGTCACGCCTTGAACGAAAGCAGCACAGAACTGTTGATAGAGCGCGTCGCCTGGCACGTCCCAGTACAGCTCGACCGAAGCCACGTCGATCGCGTCGCAATAGGCCGCCGGGTATTCGCCCATATACATGTCGGGAAAGTACCAGGTACGATTGGCCGAGTAGTTGGCGAAAATCACCGACTCGGGATTCTCATGGCGAATTGCTCCACGCATACGATCAGCCAGGTCGATAAAATACTGTTCATGCCATGCCAAATACTGGCGCGCCACCGGATCGCGCACGGGTTCGAATTTGGTAGGAATGTCCTGGCCTCCGGAGTGGGCCCGAAATAACTTCTTGGTGGCTTCGTCGTACGTGTGCAGATGCACTGGCGCATATCCATCGAACCAAAAACCGTCGGCGTGGTACGTCTTGACGATGTATGCTAGTTGCGCGCAGAGCCATTCGGCGTAGCCACTGCGAATGTTGCCAAAGTTCTCGTCGAGCGAGCCGTCGGGCTTTACCCGGAGCCAATCGGGATGCGCGGCGCGAAATTCTTTACTAAACAGTGGCACTTGGACCGGCCCGATGTACAAAATGCTTTTCGCCCCGCCAGCGTGGACCGTATCGACGACCTTCCGCAGATAAGCATCAGCTCGGGCGACGTCGTCAGTCGGATACATGCCGGCCGATGGACCGACACGATCCCACGTGCCCAGGCAATTGACCGTGACGACGTTGTAGCCCGCCTTGAGGAACTCACTGACCATCCGCTCGTTGTAGCCCGGCAAGTGGCCGACGCGCAGGTTCGTTTGCAGCCAGGCCGGCACGTCACGTTTCGGGGGACTTGCGAGGAGCGTCCGCGGTGGAAGATCGGCCGACGACGGATTTGGAAAATCAGCCGCGCTGGCCGGCCGCCAGGCAAGCACCAATGCGAAAACCAGGCAGGAGCCTGCCAAGCGTGTTCGGTCTAGCGGCCAAGAGTGCATAGCGCACCTCGATCTTTGTCAGTTGAGCGTTACTTCTGTTTGTCGGGAACCACGAAGTCTTTGAAATGTCGCGATTCGTAGATTGCCGGTTCGCCTTCAGTAGGCCGGACGATGAAGGCAGCCGCTCCTGGAATCGTTTCGATCAACTCCAGGCCGGCTTTCGGACCCATCACGCTGATGGCCGTATCGAGGCTGTCCGCCGTGATGCAGTCGTTGGCAATCACGCCCACTCCAATCCGGTCTGTCATTCCCAATCCCGTGTGCGGGTTGACAATGTGCGAATAGCGTTTGCCGCCGATATCGACATGTTGGAATGCGTCGCCAGCGGTCGTCACGGCGGCGTTTGCCAGCAGAATCTCGCGGCTGGGCGTTCCTTCGGCGGACAGGGGCATGACACCGATTCGCCAGCCCGCTTTACCCGGCGGAGGATCGCCCACGCCAATGTCGCCGCTGGCATCGACCAATGCACGTTTGATCCCGCGCTCGCGCAACAGTTTCAAGGTTTCATCCACGGCATAGCCCATCGCAATGCCGCCCAGATCGAGCCGCATGTTCGGCTTGAGTAGCTGAGCAGTTCGATTCTTATCGTCGAGCTTTAGATTCTGAAAGCCGACGGAAGCCCGAGCTTCGTCCAGGCGCTCGGAAGAAGGCATTTCTTTCATGCGCCGCGCGCGGCGCCACAAGCGGACGTAGGGCCCGACTGTGACATCGAAGGCACCGCTCGTTTGTTCGGCCAGCGCTTGCGATCGCGCCAACACGGTCCAGAGCGGGTCGCTCACCGGAATGCCCATGTCGGCCGGCGAGGTGTGGCTCAATCGACTCAGCTCGCTCTCGGGGTCGTAATCGCTCAGCACGTGATTAAGCTGGGCAATTCGCGAAAAAGCAGCGTCAAACGCACCCTTTGCAGCCGCTTCATCCGGGACGTACAATATGATCTTAAATGGCACGCCCATCTGCGGTTGGGTGGACTCGAAACGGGCCAGCAGCGCTTCGTCGTCGGCTTGCAAGGTCCCACACAACGCAAGATGTAACCCCCACAACCAAACACGAAGCAGTTTCTTCATACCTGGGTCTTCATACGGGGCTCAGCCCTGCTGGAGTGCGGCCCCGCGAGGTCATGCTTCGCTGGCCACACAAAAACAAGTTTGTTAATTTCCGATTCCTGCTATGCATAGCGTACTCACGTTGATGGTGGTCATGCAAATACGACGGTATTGTTTTCCGA
>JAYVCO010000441.1:0-4411 GCA_043749935.1 Planctomycetia bacterium | reverse complement strand
CGATCCGATAGGGCTCTTTCAAGGTCGAAACGTCGAACCAGCCGAGCCGCTCTTTGCCTTCACGCACGATTTTTCCGCAATCGGTGATCAAACCCGGCACTAGAAATGACTTGGCCCCGGCCAGATGGCATTCGTATTGATTGATGGCCGGCGTATCGGCAGGCATGAACACAAAAGCCTCCATGCCGGCCCTTGCGGCGTAGGCGGCCATGGCGCCCCCCGCATTGCCCGCTGTTGGGATCGCCAGCCGGCGGATGCCAAACTGCTTGGCCATCGTAACGGCCATAGTCAAACCTCGGCTCTTGAAGCTTCCAGTCGGCAGCCGCGATTCGTCTTTGACCCACAGATGTGCCATGCCGAACCGCTCGCCCAGCCGGGGGCAGTGCACGAGCGGCGTCACGGTTTCGCCCAGCGAAACGATTTGATCGGCATCGGCGTAAGGGAGCAATTCACGATAGCGCCAAGGCGTCCAAGGGCGGCTTGCCACAAGTTGCTTCGTCATTGCCTCTTTGACGGCTTCCAGGTCGTACCGCACCCACAGCGGGCGGTCTCGATGGAGCGTTTGCACTCGGTCGGCAGGCAGCCGCGTGCCATCCAGGGCGCTTTCCAAGTGGCTCACGAAGCAGGTCATGATTTGGCACGTCCAATCGGGAGAACTTTGGGCGGGGTCGACGTGTCGCTAGTGTATCGCTCTGGCGGTCGTTTGACATGGCTTTGTTCGGCATACGACCTTGGAGGGCGGAGTCACTTTCGGTTGCGTCTTTCAGGCTAATAGGACCAGTTCCAGGGCCAATTGCCGTTGACGGAACGAGTCAGAAGGTTTAAGCTACTTACCGATAAGTAAACTGTATGGCTCTTCCAGGCGACGCCCTCAAAATGGTCACACTGGCCGAAAACGCGATTGCTGCCAAGCTGCTCGATGCCGCCGTGAAGTTGTTCGCGCACAAGGGCTATCCGGCTACTTCGACGCGGGAAATCGTCGAGGCGGCCGGCGTCACGAAGCCCATGCTTTACTACTACTTCCAGAGCAAGGAAGGCTTGCTGGGCGCGGCGTTCGAGCATTTCTTGGATACTTTTCACGAGCGACTGCGGCAGGTCGTGGCCGAGCCCCATGAACCCCAGCGGCAGCTAGTGGAACTGGTTTGGGCGCACCTTGATTTTTGCCAAACGCACAAGCCGTTGGCACGCTTATTTTATGCCCTGTATTTTGGGCCCGATGACCAGAAGAACCTCATCGACCTCGACAAATACGCCCAGGCCGGACACGAACTCTTAGCACAAGGCGTGACGCAGGCAGCCGCGGCCCAGTTGGTGCGACCCGGCTGCGAGGCGGAACTGGTCATGGCGCTTCACGGAATGATCAATATCTGGGTCATCGCGGCACTGAACGATGGAACAGAACTGAACTATTCGTTGGCCGAGCGGATTGTCGACGATTTACTGCGCGGCTTCCACAACTCCTGAATGGAACACCGGCGCGAGTGAGGCCGGAACACTAATGATACGACTATTGAATCACTCTGCTCGCCGGATCGCTTTGACGCTATTCATCGGGCTGGCCGCGGCACTCACGGCTGGTTGCAACGGCAAACGGGAAAAGATGCCGGCCGAATCGGCCGTCGAGGCGACAGAGCCCCATTCCGTCAAGGTCACGGTTCAGCCTGTGACTTTTCGGTCAGTCCAACGGATGGTTGGCGTCGTTGGCACATTGCACGGCTACGAGGAGATCTCACTGGGCGCCAAAGTCGCCGGGCGCGTGCGGAAAATCTCGCACGACGTGGCCGATCGGGTGAAACCGGGCGAGCTGTTGCTCGAAATTGAGCCCACCGATTATCAGCTCAACGTTCGGCAGGCGCAGAAATCGTTGCAGGTCGAGTTCGCAAAGCTGGGGCTGTCGGAGCTGCCCGGTTCGAAAGTGGTTGATGTCACGCGTATTCCCACGGTCGTACAGGCGCAGCTCAAACGCGACAATGCCCAGACGCGGCTGGAGCGCACCAAGACATTGGTAGCACGCAAGGCGAGCCCGGAAGAAGAGCTTACCGAGAAAACTTCGGAATTCCGCGTCGCGCAGGCCGAGTACGACAATCAAGTGCTGGTTGCCAAAGCCGGCGTGGCGTCGATCCAGGTGAAACAAGAAGCGCTGGCCATTTCGCAGCAGCAACTTCAGGACACGCTCATTCGCGTTCCCGCGCCGAGCCAACCGATACCCGGGGAAGATGCCGCCCCGGTGTATGCCATTACCAGCCGATCGGTCTCCGAAGGTAGTTACGTCATGGCTGGAGCCGGTCTGTTCGAGCTCGTGATCGACCAGCCGTTGAAGTTTCGCGGCCGCGTGCCGGAACGCAAGAGCGGCGAGGTTCGCTTGGGCCAGAAAGCTGCGATCCTGACAGCCGCCTATACCCATCCGTTTCCTGGCGAGGTGACTCGAATTAATCCGGCGATCGATCCGCAAACCAGAACCTTCGAGGTCGAGATTTTGGTTCCCAATAAGCAAGGTGAACTGAAACCGGGCGGGTTTGCCAAAACCGGGATCTTGACCGAAATCGACGAACGCGCGGCGACTGTGCCCTTGGAGGCGCTCGTTCATTTTGCGGGCGTCACCAAGATTTTTCTGGTCGAGGGCGGTCACGCGAAAGAAGTTCAAGTGACCCTCGGTGTCCAGGAAACCAAATGGGTCGAGATTGCCTCTCCCGAACTTCCCGAGAACGCCCAAGTGGTAACCAGTGGCCAGACGGCCATCGCCAATGGCACCGCCGTCGTTGTCCGCGGCTCGACCGGCGAAAGCGCTACGATCGCGGCCGGATCGAGTGGCTTGCCATCTGTTGAAGAGCCTTCCGGCGAGATGGCTCGCAGAGAGGCGGCGCCTTGAACATTTCGGAAATCTGTATCCGCCGACCCGTCTTTACCTGGGTCCTCGTGGCCATTCCCGTGGTCATGGGAGCCGTTTCGTACTTCGAGCTGGGTGTCGATCTATTTCCCAAAGTGGACTTTCCAGTCGTTTCGGTCACGGCCACGTTGCCCGGCACAAGTCCCGAGGAAATGGAAACCAGCGTCACTCGGCATATCGAGGAGGCGATCAACACTGTTTCGGGCGTCGATGAATTACGCGCCACGGTTCGCGAGGGGATGACAACGGTCGTTGCCCAATTCGTGCTGGAAAAAGACGGCGACGTGGCGGCTCAGGAAGTGCGCGACAAAATCTCGTCGATCATGAAGCAACTGCCCGACGGAATGGAACCGCCGCTAGTGGACAAGTTTGACTTCGACTCGGCGCCGATCATGACCATCGGTGTCTCCGGCCGGCGCGACGTCCGCGAAGTGACCGAAATCGCCAAGCACGAGATTCAAGAAGTCTTGCCCAAGGTGCCGGGCATCGGTAGAGTCTTTCTCTCGGGCGGCCAAACGCGAGCGATCAACATCATTCTCGACATCCATCAACTGATCGCGTTTGGGCTGTCGGTCGAGGACGTCCGACAAGCCGTCCTTACGCAACACATGGAAGTGCCTGGCGGAATCGTGCAACAAGGCCCACGTGAATTGGTGTTGCGCACCTTGGGGCGAATCACCACGGCGGCGGAATTCGAAGAGCTGATCGTAACCACGCGCAAAGGCTATCCGATTCGCATCAAGGACGTCGGCCGCGCAGAAGACTCGATCGAAGAGCCTCGCGGGATGACGCGGCTCGATGGCCAAAACGCCGTCAGCCTGTTCATTCAAAAACAGTCGGGCACGAATACGGTCAAAGTGGCCGACGGGGTCGAAGCCCTGCTGAAAACGATTGCCAAACGTTTGCCGTCCGATATCCACATTGAAATCGTCAACGATCAGTCGCGCTTCGTCCGCAAGTCGATGGAGGAGGTGAAGTTTCACTTGCTTCTGGCCGGCGTGCTGGTGTCGCTGACGATTTTGCTCTTCATCCGCGATTGGCGCACCACGCTGATCGCCACGGTGGCCATTCCGACTTCCATCATTCCGACCTTCTTGTTCATGAGCCGAATGGGCTTCACGCTCAATAATATCACGATGCTGGCGTTGATCCTGGCCATTGGCATCGTGATCGATGACGCCGTAGTGGTGCATGAAAATATTTTCCGGCACATGGAAGAAGGCGGTCTCGACGCAATGGCTGCCGCACGCAAGGGGACCAAGGAAATTGCCTTGGCCGTGTTGGCAACGAGTCTGTCGTTGGTCGTCATCTTTCTGCCCGTGGCATTCATGGGCGGAATGGTCGGTCGGTTTTTCTCAAGCTTCGGCATGACCGTGGCGTTCGCGATTCTGATGAGCCTGTTCGTGTCGTTCACACTCACGCCGATGCTCTGCTCGCGATTCCTGAAGCTCGATCCCTCCGAGGTCGGACACGCTAAGAGCAAATCCGGTTGGATCTATCGCTCGATCGATTGGGGTTACGGAA
>JAYVCO010000440.1:0-16185 GCA_043749935.1 Planctomycetia bacterium | reverse complement strand
GCCGCAGCGCCAGGTTCCGCGACAGCAGGAGGCTCGGCCGGAGCAGGCGGTTCGGCCGCGGCCACCGGCTCGGCCGCTGGTTCATTGCCAGCGGCTTGCGCGGCACCGGGCTCGCCGGCGGCAGCGGGATCTTTTTTGGCAGGCGCCGGAGGATCAGAGATACTGGTATCCACGGTCAGATCATCGATGGGCATCGTCGAGTAGAGGGTCCACTGACCCTTGGCGGCTGCCAACCGTTGGGTTTGGCTCTCGGTCAACGGTAGATTCGGCGCGAGTTGGACCGCTGGGCTGTCTTCAGCCACCGAGGCCACTTTGAATTCCCCCTGATACCGGCCACCGTCTCGAAATCTGGCTTGATCGAATGCAAACAGAACACTGTTTGGCGCCAGCCCGTGGTTTGGCGATTTGAACGTCAATTGCACCACGCCATCTTTGACGCCTTCGACAGCCACGTCATAAAACACGCCGCCACGATCCATCGCTAGTTTGGCCAACTGATCTTTAAGCTGCCGGATGCCTTTGGTCGTCACCTGACCGGAGGGGTCCGAAATACCTTCTCGCATATCTTGCGTTTGCTTCTCGACAGTTTCCAACTGTTTCTCGTATGTCTGCACGACGGTTCGCCAGGCCTTGTGCGTGGCCAGCGTGCGAGCGCCTAGATAGAAAAACGTCACGGATCCCAGGAAGATGAACTCGACCAACACGACCTGGTAGATCGGCCAAGTCCTCGTGCTCATATAGGCGACGAAGAACGACGCCAGAATCATCAACCCGAGCACGATTTCAAGGACGAGAGCCATGGAATCCTACAGCGCTACCAATTTGCGTTCACTGTCAAAAACGAATTCGTTCGCGTGTTGCACGCGTCTCCGAGCCCCAGCCAAAATGGCCCACGACGCAGCAGGGTGCGCGATCCATTACTGGCAGGAGAAGTTGCGATCCGACGAGATTACGACCAGGAGCTTTTGAATGGATAATCAGACAACGGATGTGCTGGTAATGCACGTCGATCTGTTCCCCGCAATTGCCTTTAGGCCTGATCAGCAAGGGAGTTAAGCACCTGACTGACAGATTCGATAATAGACGGCGCTACCAGCAGTGTCAAGTTTCTTGGGTACTCCGGCACAATACTTAACCCATTTATGAGTCAGTGCTTAGGCACGAGCCCCACGATCGCCTTGCAGACCCGTGAGTACGCTTGCGAGCATTGTAAGGAATGTATCAGGTGGCTGCCGGTCTTAGGCGCTTGCCAGAGTGGCCAGCGCGGCGACGAGCTCGTCGATCATCTCGGGCGTGTGAGCCGAGCTGAGACTGATCCGCAAAAGCGCCTCGCCCGCAGGTACGGACGGCGGCCGGATGCCGGGCACCAACAGTCCTCGATCACGAAGTTGACTAGCAAGGCGCATCGCCGCGTTGGGCTCGCCGACGAGCAGTGGAATGATTTGGCTCTCGCTGACACCAACGTTCCAGCCCTGCCGGCGCAACCGCTCGCGCAGGTCGGCGGATCGCTCGAGCAGCGTCGCACGCCGCGAGGGCTCAGCCTCCACGATTTCGATCGCCTGTAGCGCTGCGGCGCTCATGGCCGGCGGCGTGGCCGTGGAAAACACGTATGCTCGGGCGCGGTTGATCAACCATTCGATGAGCGAGGCCTTCCCACAAACAAATCCGCCGGCACAGCCTAGGGCTTTGCTTAACGTGCCGACGCGAATCGCCACGCGATCTTCGACGCCCAACTCTTCGGCCAGTCCACGTCCGCGTTGGCCAAACACGCCCGTGGCGTGGGCCTCGTCGACCAGCAGCATGCAGTCGAAGCGTTCGGCCAGTACCGCAATTTCGGCCAGCGGCGCGCGATCTCCGTCCATACTGAAAATGCTTTCGGTGGCAATCAAGCGATGGCGATATGACTCGCTAGTCGCGAGCAGGCTTTCGAGCGCCCGCCAATCTCGATGGGGAAATACATGGACGTCGGCTCGCGATAGCCGGCAGCCGTCGATCATGCTGGCGTGATTCTTTTGGTCGGCGTAGATAGCATCGCCGCGTCCGACGAGCGCGCAAATCGCGCCCAAATTGGCCGCGTATCCGGAGGAGAACAAGAGGGCCGCTTCGGTGCCTTCGAACTCGGCCAAGCGGCGTTCAAGCTGCTGGTGTGCCTGGCTATGCCCGGTCAAGAGTGGACTGGCGCCGGCACCCCAGCCTTCCTCCGCCGCCACGCGCGCGGCAGCCGCGCTCAGCCGGAGATCGGCCGCCAATCCAAGGTAGTCGTTGGATCCAAAGTTGGTGAATTGTTGGTTGCCGACTTGCAAACGAACTTGCTGCGGGCCGAAGTGCGTGCCCAACTGGCGTCGTAGCCCTGCGGCGTCGAGCTCGGCCAGTTGGCCCTCGATCCATCGCAACGGATCGTAGCGGGAAACTTTCATGGTTTCTGTCGTGGTTTTTTCTGTCCCAGCTATCTGGAGCGTTTCGCCGGAGTTGGTTTCGACTCGCTTCGTTGGCCCTTGCTTGCTTTCTGTTTGGCAGTGGATGTCTTTGTCCGCTTTGCGGCTGCCGGCTTGCTGCCCAGGACATGAGCCAATTTGAGTACCTCTTCGAACTCGCGCGGCCGGACCGGCTGGACCGACAGCCGGGACCCCGTGCGCAACAGTTCCATGTCTTTCAGTGCGGGCACACTTCGCAATGAGCCGATCGGGACCGGCACCAGAAAGATTTCGTCGAGTCGAATATCGACCATTTGCCAAATCGGATTTTCCGGCGAGGCCTTGGGGTCAAAGTGATCATCGCGTTCATCCCACGCGGTGGGGTCAGGATAGGCCTCACGGGCGATCACGGCGGTGCCGGCAACCGCAGGGGGATCAGCGCTCGAATGATAAAACAAGACGCGATCTCCCAGCTTCATCTGGTCGCGCATGAAGTTGCGCGCCTGGTAATTGCGCACGCCGCTCCAGAAAGTCGTTTGCCCCGGACACCGCGCCAGGTCCGCGATCGAAAAGCAGTCCGGCTCCGTCTTCACGAGCCAACAGGAAGCAGGCTGGGTCATGTGGCAAAGGATCCTGGAGTGGTGCAGGCAAATAGGAAGAACAAAGCAGCGAAAGAGCTTATCTTAGGGAATTCATCGCCGGCTGGAAACCGCCGAAAGCGTCGCGCGCATCGACCATCCGTGAGGCCAAAGCCTTATAATTCAGGCTTCACAACTCCCGGTGCGGAGTATTCCGAAACCAAACACGAGGCGCTGTGGATCAGGAATCTCGGAGATTTTTCGCAAGATTCTGCCGGCTGCGGTAACTATTCTTCTGACGTCGGCGAAGTACACATATCCGCTCGAAGGCTGTATGGCAGATTCACCGATGCTGCAAATCGATTGGCAGACCACGCTTGCACGGCACGACCGCTGGTTGAGAACGGTGGTGCTGGCTCGCGTCGGACAGGCCAACGCCGTGGACGAGGTGATGCAGGAAGTGGCACTGGCGGCGATCCGCCAACAAGCGCCTTTGACGGACATGGACAAGCTGGCGCCTTGGCTCTATCGGCTGGCGTTGACCCAATCGCTATTGCACCGTCGCAAGCAGGGAAGGTGGCGTAAATTGGCCAGTCGATTTGCCGAACGCGTGCAACCGAGTGAAATCGACAGCCGAAATCTCGACCCGTTGGAGTGGCTCTTGGCAGGCGAGCGCCAAAATCTGGTACGCCAGGCAGTGGCTCGGTTGCCTAGGCGTGAGATCGAGATCCTGTTGCTGAAATACTCCGAGAACTGGAGCTACGAACAACTGGCCCAACACCTGGGCACAACCGAAAGTGCGGTCGAATCGCGGCTCCATCGGGCCCGACAGCGGCTGCGAAAAGAACTAGCGTCCTATGAAAAAGCGGAGGTAGAACGATGAACGTGCTCGACGAATTCCATCGCGATGAACAGCGCGTGCTCGATCGATTGGTGGACGGTGAGCTCGGCCAGAAGGAACGCCGCGAGTTGCTCGCCGCGCTCGATGACGAGCCGGGTGCCTGGCGGCGCTGCGCACTGGCGTTTCTCGAAGCTCAAACTTGGCGCTGGCAACTGTCCCAATTGGCCGGCGAGCCGATTGTGGCTCAGGCCAGCAAAGACCCTGTGGCGCTGGGCACTTCGCCAGGCACTGGTCGCACTACCAGCTTCTGGGGTAACTGGCTGGCGATCGCCGCCGGATTGATCGTGGCGTTCGGCCTGGGAATGAGATTTCAAGCGCCGGGCACTTTGGCGCCAGAGTCGCTTTCGCCCACTATCGCGCAGCTTGCGGAGGATGTTTCGGAAATGGACGAATTCGACTCGACGCACGAATTCGACAGCGACGCTCCTGAAACGTTGACGCTGGCTGCCGGAGACGACGCCGATCCATTCGAGTTGCAGGTGGTGAATGCCAGCGAGGACGATCAGGACTTCACGGCCGACCAGGTTTCGGCCATGCCAGCTGATTTTCTTTTGGAACTGGAGCAGGCAGGACTGGAAGTGACCAGCGAAAAACGGTTCTGGCCAATCAATCTGTCGGACGGCCGGCGATTGATCGTGCCGGTCGAGCAAGTCGAAATTCGCAATTCACAGTTCGTGCAATATCAGTAATGCGATCGGGGCTCCGGCGAGCCGACAGACCTTCCGCACTTTTTTCGAGAGGAGATCTTGATGCGAACTATCACATGGCTGCGCCGTGCCGGTTGGCTCGGCGTGCTGGGAACGGCCCTACTGACGAGCAGAAGCCTTTGGGCCGATGACGGTCCGCCCGCGGGCAGCAAGCCATCGGCGGACAAAGATAAAGACAAGGAACAAAAAGAGACCTACGAAGACAAGATGCGCCGAAAAGGGTATATCGTCGGCCCTCGGTCTAAGTATTGGCTGGGCGTGGAAATCGCTCCGATTCCACCGGCGTTGAAGGACCAACTCGAACTGAAGGGAGAAGGGATTCTCATCCGCGAGGTTGCTCCAGAAAGTCCGGCCGAGAAGGCGGGCGTTAAGGTCAACGACATTCTATTGAGCGTCGCCGACATGCCTATCAAGCGCCAATCCGATTTGACCGAAGCCGTCGAGCAATCCGAGGGGAAAGCCCTGGAATTCAAATTCATCCACGCAGGCAAGCCAACAAGCGCCACGATTACGCCGGCCGAACGTCCCGAGGGGCGAGGATCTCGCGGAACGGGCTACCGCGACATCGACCGAGCAGAGCTTGAAGCGATGGTGCGCGAGCGAATCAAACGCGCTGAAGGCTATGCGCGTGCCAAAGGAGAAGCGGCTGAACTTGAGGTGATGGAAAAAGCCAAACGGGTCGAGGCCGAGGTGCTCGAGAAGCTCAAGCGCGCGGGCGTTGATCTACGAATGGAATTCGTTGAGCGCGGACAAGTCTTCCCGCCCGGCAAGGGGTCTGTTTTCATGTTTTCCAAGGCTGAGCTGCCCGACGATTTGAGCGTCACGATTCGCAAGCAGGGGAAGAATCCCACCGAAATTGATGTGAAGCAGGGCGAGCAGACGTGGAGCGTGAAGGAGAACGAGCTCGACAAGCTGCCCGAGGATCTGCGGAAACACCTTCAGGGCATGCTTGGTGGCGTGCCGATCCGATGGAACGTCGTGAGAGATACTCCAAAGGTTCCGACAGGCTCTGGCTATGGTGCTCCTGCGAGTCCTTACAGCCCGAAGCCTCCCGCCGCACCCAAGGGTGTGGCTCCGCCCCAACCACGCGAGCGCGCTCAGTCCACGGTCGAACGACGGCTGAAGGAAATGAGTGGACGTCTCGAGCAAATGCAAAAGCAGATGGAAGAGCTCAAAAAGAGCCTTCACGGCGAGGATAAAAAGACCGCGGACGATTCGGATGATGGGGACTCCGACAATGGGGATTCCGAAGACAGCAATTTAGAGGGCAGTACGTCGGAAGACGGCAGCAGCTGAACAGATGGGCCTTCCAGGTAGCCACTCGGCCTCGCCCGGGTGGCTACCGCCTTTCATATTTCCGCAGCGTATCGAGTTGATCCCCCTCCTAAGTCAAGTCCTGCACCCCTCCATGCAAACTTCTTTTGCACTAGCGCGCGATTTGAGCAATCAAATACGTTCATATCGATAGCTGAACTCGCTTTAGCCAAAACTTTGACCGTATGCAACGGGGCAGCTTCCGGACTCAAAGCTAGCGGACTGGGCGGTGAAGTGGAACGCGCCGCTTTGCTATCCGTGCCACCCACTTGCTAACACGAGAGCCGTTCGGCTACCGCACGTCCCCGCTTCTAGGAGGTCAATGACAGCGGTTCAGCAAGGTTTGTCAACACATCTAGGACCGACCTGGTCCGTTTTCGCTTTGACACCCGGAAGTCCACATCGATCGGAACCCGCTACGGTTAGCGGTCCTATCACATCTTCAAACAGAGAAGAGCAGCATCATGAATCCTCTACGGTATCTCTCTGCGCCCGCAGTGCGCGCGTTTCTTGGCTTGACCGCTGCTTCCAATAGGAAGCCTCACCCACGGCATCTCACCTGCGAACCCTTGGAAGACCGGGCCTTATTCTCGATTAGCCCTAGTACCCCGATTGCTGCGTCGCAGGTGCCCGAGTCGATTGACGGCACCGGCAACAATCTGCAGCACACCGCGTGGGGAAGTGCGGGTGTCGATCTGCTAAGGATTGCCCAGGCAGCCTATGGCGATGGCATTTCTACGCCAGCCGGCGCCGATCGACCAAATGCCCGCGCGATCAGCAACGCGGTGGCGGCCCAGGCCGATGGCGTCGACATTCTGAACAGTCGTGGCCTTTCGGCGTTTATCTACGCCTGGGGCCAGTTCATCGATCACGACCTGGACCTGACTCCTGGCGGAACCACGTCGTTCAATATCGCGGTACCCGCTGGCGATCCGCAGTTCGATCCCAACAATACGGGGACCGCGGTCATTACGCTCAACCGCAGCATTACCGATCCGGCAACAGGCACCAGCCAAATCAATCCGGCCCAACAGGTCAACACGATTACCGCTTTCATCGACGGCTCGATGATCTATGGCAGCAATGCCACACGGGCCGCGGCTCTGCGAACCTTCAGCGGCGGCCAAATGGCCACGTCCGCCGGCGATCTGCTTCCGTTCAATACCGCCGGCTTGCCAAATGCCAACGATGCGCATCTGTTCTTAGACTCCCAGCTTTTTCTGGCCGGCGACGTGCGGGCGAACGAAAACTCGGAGTTGACCTCGCTTCAGACGCTCTTCATACGCGAACACAATCGCGAGGCCGGATTGCTCGCGGCGGCGCATCCTACCTGGACCGACGAACAACTCTATCAAGGCGCTCGGGCCATCGTGATCGGAGAAATCCAATCAATCACCTATAACGAATTCTTGCCGGCACTGTTGGGCACTCATGCTCTCGCGGCCTACCAGGGCTACAACCCCTCGGTGAATCCGGGAATCACCAACGAATTCTCGACGGCGGCTTTCCGGTTCGGCCACTCGGCCGTCGGCAATGATGTGGAGCTTCTGGACAACAACGGCAACGACGTCGCCGACGACCTCTCGTTCGCCCAAGTGTTCTTTAACCCCAGCGTTGTCGAACAGACTGGCATCGATCCAATTCTCAAATACCTGGCGAGCGACAACATGCAAGAGATCGACACCAAAGTCGTCGATCCGCTGCGCGACTTCCTGTTCGGGGCACCGGGACAAGGGGGACTGGACCTTGCATCGTTGAATATCCAACGCGGGCGCGACAATGGGCTGGCGAGTTACAACGATACTCGCGTCGCCTTGGGTTTGAAGCCGGCCACCACGTTTGCCGACATCACCAAAGACTCCACCTTGCAGGCTCAACTCCAGAGCGTTTATGGCACCGTCGACAAGGTGGATTTGTGGGTCGGCGGACTTGCCGAGCCGCACGTGAATGGCGGCAGCATGGGCCAGACATTCTCCAAGATCATCGCCGATCAATTCCAACGACTGCGAGACGGCGACCGGTTCTTTTACTTGAATCAGTTCCACGGGTCGCAGTTGACGCAAATCCAGAACACCACGCTGGCTGACATCATCGCGCGGAACACGACGACGACCAATCTTCAAGCCAACGTCTTTTTCTTCCAAACTTCGATCAGCGGCCGCGTGACCACTGGAGATGCACGGCATACGACGGGCGTTGCTGGCCGAGAGATCGACCTGCTCGATTCGACAGGCTCTGTCATTGCGACAACCACAACAGCCGCGGACGGCAGTTACCGCTTCGACCAGCCGGGACTCGGCACGTATACCGTCAGGGAAATGGTTCCGCGGGGAACCGCACTCAGCAAGACCGTCACGATCACCAAGGGAGGAGCGATAACTGGCATTAACTTCATGGACTCGGCTGGCGACCCATGGCATGGGCCAACACACCGCGTTGGATCAACGTCACGAGGCTTGAAACAGTAGGTCGCGATTACTTCCGCACTTGCTGAAAGTAGTGAGCACCCTTTTTGTTCGCCGTCACGACGTCCAATAGTCCGTCGCCGTTGACGTCGGCCACTTCGAACTGGGTGCCCACGCCGCTGTCGGCATCGATCTGATGCGGAATCCACACTGGCTTGCCGTCTTTGCGCGTCAACTCGAACCAGTAGACAACGGCCGGCTGATCGGGATTAGCGTCCCCCTTGGGTCCGTGGGCCCACCAGCGTTTGCCGGTGATGAAATCGGGCAGCTTGTCGCCATTGATGTCGGCCAAACACATGCTATGCGTCTGCGAAAAACTTTTGTCGATGGTGTGGGTTTTCCAACCGTCGGGCGATTGTTCGTGCCACCACATGCCCGTCTGATGAGCGCTGGAGGAAAGCACGTCGTTGTCACCGTCGCCGTCGAAATCATACACGTACATCTGCGAGCAGGGTTCGCCGAAGTTGACTGGGTGAAAGACCCAGGTCGTTTGCGCTTTGTCGGCGGGCGCTTCCCACCAGCCTTCGACGACCAGAATATCGTTGCGGCCATCTTTGTTGACGTCGCCCGAGCCAATTCCATGGGAAAACCTATCGGTGCCCGGTGCGTTCGCGGCGGAAACGGGCGTCAGCTTCCACAGGCCCGAGGCAGAGGGCTTGGCATATCCGATGTGTTTGCCCGGCTCATATCCCAACAGCAACTCGCGCTTGCCATCGCCGTCGATATCCAAGTAGCTCGGACTTTCGTTATTGGTGATCGGAGTGGCCTCGTGACGGATGAACGGCGTGCCGGCTTTCTCGGGCTGCTCGAACCACCAGGTTTGTTTGCCGGGAAAATCGACGACGATCAGATCGGTCCGCCCATCGCCGTTGATGTCCTCGGCGAAGTTGCAGAACGAAACGCTGTAATTATGCGGATCGAACTCGGCCGGCTGCTCCAGAATCGGCACCATCTTCCAATCGGGCGCTGCGTAATAAACGCTGCCTGCCGCGATGTCGAGCTTGCCATCGTGATTGAAATCACCAACGGCGGCGCCTTCGCTGCGGAACTTCGAATCGAGCGCGGTCCGTTTGAACGTAATGTTCGACGAGGCGTCGTCGGCTCGGCTACTTGAAATCAAGAGGCAGGTGACGCACAGCAATACGAGAATGGATCGGCGGCTCGTCATGGGTTTTCTCCGGCAGAAGGTCTAACTTTGGCTAGGTCGCCTGTAGCGTAGTACAGGGCGCAACCAAAAGCAAACCACTCGCGAAATAGCGTGTAAGCGCAGGAAATATTCGAGAAACGTGGCCCGAATGGTCCGTTCGCTCGGCGGGCTGCCTACAGCAGACTTTCGAGCAACAGCCGCATTTTGCGCATTTCCGCGGCGTGGTCCACCCCGGGCATTTCGGCAATATGGACGGTCAACGCGCGCTGGTAGTGCGCTTTGGCAAGCTGAGTGATCAGCCGTCCGTACTCGACCAAACCTTGGCCGACGCGAACCTGTAGCTTGTCTTTGCTGGTGTCCCGCAGGTGAATGTTATAGACGAACTTCATCACCTGGTCGTAGTTGCCGTTTGCATGGGGACCATAGATATAGTGGCTAGGATCGAGGGTGATGCCCAGGCCCTTGACATTGTCGCAAAGCACCACAGCCGTGTCGGGATCTTGCGTAATGCGGCCGGTTTCGGTTTTGACCCCCACCAGCACACCATCGCGCGAGGCGATGGCCACGAGCTGTTGAAGACGCTCGATTTCGGCGTTGAACGGCGTGCCCAATTCGGCGGCGGGCACGGTCAACGCGACCACCTTCGTGGCCTTGGCCAGCCGGCAACACGCGGCGAATTGCTCGTAATAGAGGTCGCCTTGGGCTTCGATATCGACACTGTAGCCCGAAATCGTTAGCCGATAGGTCTCGCGGCAAGTGGCAATCGCCTCGTCCACGTTCGCCAATACGGCCGAGGGCTTTAGCACGCCGCCCCGCTCATGAATCGCGAGCTCAACACTGGTGTACTCGAGGTCGACCAGGCGCTGGAGCACGCCGTCCAGCGACAGGTCGGGAAAACACTCGCTCGAAGCAGCGACAAACACTCGAGACCTCCTTGATTGATGCACCGACGGGACTCTTGGCGGGTTTTGAGCCGGTAGCTTACCGCTTGGAGCCACGTCTTGGCAACACCATGCCGCGCTGGCGGGCTTACCCCCTGTTGGATCGTGGCGACGGACGGTTTGGGTTATTCCGCGGTCGGTGCATTGAATATAATGCCGGAATTCTCGAACTGGCCAAAAGACCGCTACGAGAAAAACCGCAATTCGCGTCTCTTGGTGCTATCAGGCTGACGTTGCCTTAAAACTGAGGATCTCATCATGGCTTCCCATCAACCGCCTTCCGGCAATGAACCGCTGCGAGCTGAACTTGTCGCAGAACAATCGCGAGGGCCCATTCGCGTAATCATCGAACAGCCCCGTTCGAGTTGGCTCGGCAAAGGGCTGCGCTGGGGTCTGTTCGCCTTGCTGGCACTGATCGTGATTGGTTCCTTGAACAATTTCTATGACGCAGCCGAAGAGAGCCAGGTCCAGGAGCGATGGCATTCGCTGAGCAAGATGGCGCACGACAAAGTGGCCATCATTTCGGTCGAAGGCACGATCATGGGCGACGAGGGCTTCGTGAAGCGGCAGATCGACCACGTGCGTCACGACGATCGCGTCAAGGCGGTCGTGCTGCGCGTCGATTCACCCGGCGGGACCGTCACCGGCAGCGACTATATCTATCACCACCTCAAACAGTTGACCGAAGAGAAGCAGATTCCTTTGGTCGTGAGCATGGGCAGCATCGCGGCCAGCGGCGGCTATTACGTTGCCATGGCGGCCGGTGAACAGGAAAACGCGATCTTCGCCGAGCCCACGACCTGGACAGGTTCGATCGGCGTGATCATTCCCCATTACGATTTTTCGGGATTGCTGGAAAAATGGAATGTCTCCGACGACTCGATCGCTAGTAACCCTTTGAAAATGATGGGCAGCCCCACGCGCAAATTTCCCGAGGCCATTCGCGCCGAAGAGCAGCAGATCCTCAAAGGACTTGTCGACTCTAGCTTCGAGGGATTCAAGGAGATCGTGTTAGCCAGCCGACCGGCGTTGCGCGAAAACAAGGAGCTGCAAGACGTGGTGTTCACGGGCCGAATCTTCACGGCGAAACAAGCCAAGGAAAACCTGCTAGTCGATCAGCTCGGTTTTATCGAAGAGGCTATCGACCGAGCGATCGAATTGGCCAGCCTCGACAAAGAGCACGTGCAGGTCGTCAAGTTTCACCGGCCCGTGGGCGTGCTCGAACAAGTGTTCTTTGGCCAACAAAGCCGTAAGCAGCCGATCGATCTGGCGGCGATTTTGGAGCTGACGACACCCAAGGCTTACTACCTGTGCACGACCTTGCCGGGCCTTGGCGGAACCCGAGAGTAGCGACGAGAGGCACGGGCCGAGTGGCCTCAGGGTTTCGCTGGTGCGTCAGCAGGTAAGCCGGGCTCAGCGCCCTTCGGCGGTCGCCCTGGCCTGCCGCGAAAACCGCCCGGGCCGCGCTCCGGCGCATTTCGATCGAACCGCGACGGGTCATCCAGCGCGCTAAAGCCGATATCGGCTCTCTGGTGCTCCAGGTACATCCGCCGTAGTTCCTCGCGCATTTGTTCCTGCGGCATTTTCAACAGGTGCTCGCGCTGTTGCTGCTTCAGGTCGTGCTGAAAGAATTGCACCAGGTCCTCGCCGACCAGTGGCGCCAGGCGACGCGCGGCTTGCCAGGTTTCCAAGCGGTGCATGGCCATCCTCATCCAGCCACCCAGCATCCTCCGCTGCGCTTGCAAGTCGGTTGCCTGAGCCAACTCGGCCTTGGCCTGATCCGAAAGTTTTTCAGATAGTTTCGCGATGTCCTTTTCTGACACGATCGACATCGAGCTTGATCCACTTCCGCGGCGCGTGCGCTCGAAGGCATAAGCCATCAGGGCCCGCCGTTGCTGCGGCACGTCCAGTTTCTGCATGGTTTCTCTGCGGTTGGCGGGCATTTCGGCGAATAATGGCTCGCGATGCGCCCACACGACCCCTTCCGTCCAACGCAGGATTTCTCGAAAATCTTCGCTCGTCAACAGTTCGGCCAGATGCTGTTGTTGTGCCGCGATGTGTTGCTGCATCTTGAGCCGCTTGATTTGTATGACCCGCTCCTCGGGCGGCGAGTCGGCCAATTCCGCCCGCTGGGCTGGCGTAAGCGTCTTGAGCCATTCGTGATAGTGCACCAGGATTTCGTGGAGCTTTTGCGAATGTGCGTCGGCATCTACGGCCGTTTGCAAGGCGCGCAGTCGGTCTTGTTCCGCCGGCGGCAACGCCAAGAACCGCTCTTGTTTGCGCAACAGTTCTTGTTGCTCGGTCGGCGACATCTTTGAAATCTGCAATCGTCGCGCTTCCATGTCGTCGTCGGCTCGAACGGCGCGAACACCCACGAGGGCAAGGAATACTGTGCCAAAAAGACCTATCGTGATTCGTCGACGGCGCGCGAGCAAATCCAGTGGAAAACGAAACCGCGTGTAATTCCGCGCGTTGCTAGCCCGCATGATCGCCTTCTCCCTCGGCAAACAAGTTCTCCGATTCCAGCAAGTGCAGGAAATCGATGTTGTCGGCCTGATAGTAGAGCTCGAAATTTTGCAGGACCGGCAGGTCTTCGAGCAGTTTTTGATTCGGGTTCGGCCAGGCCCAGTGGCCAATGGCAAAGCCCGCGAAACCGGCCGCCAAGACGGCCAGTGCGCTGGCGATCCGCTGGCGACGTTGCTTGAGCGGCCAAGCCACGTGCACCGCGTCGGCCTCTTGAGAAGCCGCCACGGCCACCATTTCGATCGTGCTTTTGGTAAATGCGTCACTGACGGCGTTACGGGGCAAGCGATCCAGCAAATCCCAGGCCCGATCCAACCGCTGCAGTTCGGCCTGATATGAAGGATCTCGCACCAGCCGCTCTTCGACGCGACGCACCTCGTCGCCGTCCAACTCGCCGTCGAGATAGGACGTCAACTCTTCGTGCATTTGTTCGAGCTCTGTCCGTTCCAAGTCCGACATGACGCTACTCGATGAAGAAGTTCACGTGTTGAATGGAGATACCGCTTAAGACACCAACTAACGAATTCAATCTCCCGGAGGCCGCGTGCCATCGGCCAAATACGGTTCCAGGATCTCTTTCAAGTTCACTCTCGCTCGCGACAGCAGAGATTTGATGGCCTGGGGCGACATGTTCATGGTGACGGCAATATCGGCGTAACTCATGTTCTCGAACTTATTCAGCAGCACGGCCATTCGCTGGCGCTCGCTCAGACCCGCCAAGGCTGCCCGCACGACATCTCGCAATTCCGCTTTGTCCAATTGTCTGGCGGGCATGGCGCCGCTGGCGGCCAACGCCATTGTGTCCAGGGCACTAGCGCCGCCCGAGTCGCTGGGCCGCGCCGTCAAGTTCACTTCTGGGCGCCGAGACATCGACCGCAGAGCATTGGCTGCCACATGATTGGCAATGGTATAGAGCCACGTCGAAAACTTCGCGCCCACGACGTATCGTTTGCGGGCCCGATAAACTCGCAGAAAAACTTCTTGTGCCAAGTCTTCCGCCTGATCGCGCCGCCCGATAAGGTGCTCGAGCACCGTGACCAATCGGTTTTGATAGCGCAGCATCAACTCGTCGAATGCCGCGGCGTCATCGTCGCGCACTTGCAGCATCAACCGCACATCCGGGTCTTGCAGTTGGTAGCGCTGGGCTGAAGATTCACTGATCGCCAACGGGATTCCTCAAACAGAACTGCTGAGCATCGCACTCCTTCAACCAGACATCTAATGTAACACGCCACCCCCACCCGAGCGTAGCCTTTGGCAAGAGGCTCTAGGAGAACTGCCAAGCGGCAAGCCCCGGAACGATTCCTCCGTACTCCTATTCATTAATAACCGCCGCAACGCAATGGTTTCGGGGAAATAGTGGTTAGTGCGGAAGGACGGGCTTTCGACTATTCTCTAATCACTAACCACCAACCACTATCCACTAATTACTCCCCATCATGGTGGATCTAAAAGAACGTATCGCGGTCGTCACCGGCGGCTCTAGCGGCATCGGCCGGGCGACAGCGGTACTGCTGGCGCGCCACGGGGCGCGCGTGTATGCAGCCGATCTGCGGCCACGGGCGGAAAACTCGGGCTTGTTTGCCAACCTGGGAATTACCGAGCTGGCCTGCGACGTGCGTAACGAGTCGCATGTCCGCGCGGTGATCGACCGGGCAGTCGGAGATGGGGGCAGCTTGAAGATTCTTGTAAGCAACGCTGGCATCAACCTGGAGAAGCAGCTTCCGGACGTCAGCGAGGCGGAATGGGACGCCTGCATCGATACAAATCTGAAGGGGAGCTTCTTCGCCTGCAAATATGCGATTCCGCACTTGCGCGCCGCCGGCGGCGGATCGGTGGTGTTTACTTCGAGTAACGCCGGGCTATTGCCGCGGGCACACGATCCCGTGTATGGCACCAGCAAAGCCGCGCTCATCGCGTTGGCCAATTGCCTGGCGCTGTGCCACGCGCAGGACAAGATTCGCTTCAATTGTGTTTGCCCGGGCCCGGTCTCGAATACGGCAATTATCGAAGAAGGACTGGCCGCAGCGGAAGATCGCCAGGAGCTTGAACAACAGTTTATCGAAGCCAGCCCGCTGGCCCGGGCATACGGCCGCATGATCACTCCAGAGGAAGTCGCCGAGGCTATTTTATACCTCGTCAGCGACGCCTCATCGCTAGTCACGGGCACGGCGATCCGCATCGATGGGGGCCAAATCACTGGGCGTACCCCCGCGTCTGCCACCAGCTTAGCAAGGCTTTGGGAGTGTGGTGGTCTGGGGGACTACGAGGCTACCGTTGCGATTAGAAATGTCCGATTTCCGGGGGCGGTGCTCGCGCGGCTGAAACTCGTCCCTGGGGATGGAGGGTACTATAGAAGTGCCACGCCACGAGCCCTTTGTGTTGTCGGCGGTAAGTGTTCTGCAAATCTCTTGCATTGCTTGCTTTAACAACGATATTATAGGGTTCTAGAGGCACGGCGTCCGTCAGTTCCCATCTCTCCTAAACTGTCGAAAGCGAACCCCATGAGACCCTCTCTCACGCTGTTGTTGATCGTGTCGCTGTGCGCCGCGCTAGCAGGAAGTACTTTGGCCAAGGACGAGCTCGCACCGCAGATTGGTAAGCGGGTAGACGATTTCTCTCTGCAGGACTTTCGCGGAAAATCCCATTCGCTTTCCGAGTTGAAAGACGCGAAGCTGGTGGTCGTGGCCTTCCTGGGTGTGGAATGCCCACTGAGCAAACTTTACGGACCGCGATTGGCGGAGTTGGCCAAGCGATACGAATCGAAGGGCGTGGCGTTCATTGGCATCGACTCGAATCGACAAGACGCCGTCACGGAAATGGCGCAATACGCCAAAGTCCACGGTGTGGACTTCCCGCTGCTCAAGGATCTGAACAATACGCTGGCCGATACGCTCGGCGCCGCGCGCAATCCGCAAGTCTTCGTGCTCGATAAAGAGCGTGCTGTCCGCTATGCCGGCCGCGTCGACGATCAGTACGGTTTTCAAACCGGTAGCGGTTATGCAAAGCCCAAGACCAACCGTAAAGATCTGACTTCGGCGATCGACGAATTGCTCGATGGCAAGGCAGTTAGCCAGCCCACGACTGAGGTGATCGGCTGCTTGATTGGTCGGGTACGCAAGGCAGAGGGTAATAGTGATGTCACGTACTCCAATCAAATTGCCCGCATCTTCCAGAAACATTGCGTCGAATGTC
>JAYVCO010000439.1:0-3658 GCA_043749935.1 Planctomycetia bacterium | reverse complement strand
CGCGGGACTACTGACGGGAATCGGCTCAGATGCGGCGCTCGCGATTGAGCCCATCTCGCGCAATGAAAAAAGCTTTTTCAAGTTCAGCCTGGCGGCCTATAGTTATCGCGATCTGCTGAATGCCAAGCCGCCGAAGCCTCGGTTGACGTTGGACGATTTCATCAACGACTGCGCCAAGATGGGGCTCGAAGGCACCGAGCTGACGTCGTACTACTTTCCCGAAGAACCGACGCACGAGTATCTGCGCCACATCAAGCAGCTTTGCTTCCGCTTGGGCTTGGACGTTTCGGGCACCGCGGTAGGCAACGACTTTTGTTATCCACCAGGAGAAAAACGGGACAGTGAAATCCGGCACGTCAAACGCTGGATCGACTACGCCGAAATCCTAGACGCACCGGTGATTCGGATCTTCTCCGGTCAGCCGCACGAAACGAGCCCGGACGAAGCCCACAAGCTGGCGGTCGCCGGCATCGAAGAATGCTGCCAATATGCCGGCCAGCACGGAGTGTTTCTAGCGCTGGAGAACCACGGCGGCCTGACGGCTACTTCCCACGGGCTGCTGGCGCTGGTGCGCGACGTGAAGAGCCCGTGGTTCGGCGTGAACTTGGACACGGGCAATTTCCACAGCGCCGACCTGTACGGCGAAATCGCACAACTTGCGCCGTACGCGATCAATGTGCAAATCAAAGTCTCGGTGTCGGGTCCGGACGGCAAGCGGACCCACGGAGACTTTCGCCGATTGGCGCAGATTATTTCGAAGGCCGGGTATCGTGGCTACATCGTTTTGGAATTTGAAGAGCCGGAAGACCCGATCTCGGCCTGCCCACGCTACGTCGACGAGATGCGCCAAGCCTTCAAGCTATAGCGGGGACATCGTCAGGAACTAAGGAGGGTAGATCCCCGAGGTTCCAGGGCCGACTCCCGGCGTTTCGGCGTGCGGGTAGCCGTAATAGTATATTGCCGGCGGCCCAAGACCGCTCTTGTAGCCGGTGTAGACTTCGCGGACTTTGATCTGCCCGTCGCGTTGCTTCACTTTGATGTACTCGGCGTAACTGCCGCGAACTCGTTTAGGCGGATACGGGCGGCCCGCCTCGGCCTTCGAGAACCCGGCCAGTACGATCGTGGAGAACATGACGGCGAAAGTCCAGCGATTCATCTGCAAGGCTCCGTTTAGGGACAAGCATTTCCGGCGTCCGAAATCGGGATCGGTCGAACGCCTGCCGGTTGCCTACCATTATGTTCGGCCAGCCAGGCGGGCGGGCGGCGGAGACTTCTCGGTGAATTATCGTGAACGCGGGCTCTGGGTGCCCGCGACATGCAAGTTATTCCGCATTTGCCGTTTGTCTTCGTTCTTCCAGCCCAAGCCGCTTCATCTTCTTGTAGAGCGTCGTGCGGTTGATACCCAGGATTTCGGCGGTCGCAAAGCGGTTCCATTGATTGCTCTGGAGCACTTCCAGGATGATCTGACGCTCAGGACCCTCCAGTGCCTCTTTGAGAGTACGGGTACCGAGCGGCTCTACCGATACCGGCCCGACAGCCGCGACTTGCCGGGGCAAATCCTCCAAACGAATGACGTCTGACTTGCCCAGCAGCACGGCCCTTTCGATCACGTTTTGTAGTTCCCGCACGTTGCCGGGCCAGGTGTAGCGTTGCAGCGCTATCAAAGCTTCGTCCGTAAAGCCACCGACTTGCTTGCTCGATTCCGCGCATACTTCGGCTAGAAAGTGCTGCGCCAGCAAGGGGATGTCGGAAATCCGCTCGCGGATCGAGGGTAGCTCGAGGTTGATCACATTGACGCGATAGAACAAGTCTTGACGAAACCGGCCTTCGGCTACGAGATCGCTGAGATTTTCGTTCGTGGCCAGGATGACGCGGGTGTCAACATGAAATGTCTTGTTGCCTCCCACCGGTTCGAACTGGAGCTCTTGCAAGACGCGTAAGAGCTTGACCTGCATGCTGGGGCTGGCCGTACCTATTTCGTCCAAAAAGATCGTGCCCGTATCGGCTTGCAGGAATTTCCCAACCTTGTCGCCGGTTGCTCCGGTGAATGAGCCCGCCACGTGGCCAAACAGCTCGCTCTCGAGCAGGTTTTCCGGCAACGCGCCGCAAGCCACTTCGACGAACGGCTTGTCGCGCCGGGAACTTCGACGATGGATGGCCCGTGCGATCAGCGACTTGCCGGTGCCACTTTCGCCGGAAATAAGCACCGTGGCCTTGGTGTCGGCCACGCAATCGACGACGTCGAACACCTTGAGCATGCGGTGATCGTGACCGACGATATTCTCCATTCCGAAGCGCATGTCGAGCTGCGCTTTGAGATTCTTGTTCTCTTCCAACACGACACGCTGCTTGAGAGCGCGGTCGATGGCAACTTCCAATTCCTCGTCTATGAGCGGCTTTGTAAGCAGATCGAATGCCCCGGCGCGAATTGCCTCGACGGCCGTTTCCACCGTGCCGTAACCGGTAATTAAGATTACGGTCAGGCCGGGATGATGTTGCCGGCAGTGCGCCAAAAGGTCGAAACCGTCGCCATCCCGCAAGCGAATGTCGAGCAGCAACAGATCGTAGCGTTTCTTCTCGATAGCGGCCAAAGCCGTGACATAGCCATTGGCCACGTCGAGCTGATAGCCTTGCTCACGCAGCCAATCGGCCATGGAGTCGAGCACTTGGCGGTCATCATCCACCAGTAGCAGCGAGCCCTTGTTCATTGGATCTCTCCGGGGTCGGTTAACTTCGCGAGTTAGTTCAGGTCGTGTCGGCCGAATGCTCTTATTGGTCAATACGCTTGCGATCGTCAGGAACGGCCAGGGCGGCATAATCCGCACCAGCCTCTCGCCCCGACAAACGTAGACGGATATTCGCACGCCGCGCCCCGCGTTTCGCCGGAGAGAAGCGTCGTCAAATATCTACGTCACGGGATGCAAGACGTCAACGCGGGCGAATAAAACCCGTAGAAACGTCGGCCAGTCGAAACCAAAGTTTCGGTATGTGCCTGCTGGCATGTCCTAGACTTATAGACGCCGGCCAGGTTTGCTCATGCATTGACGATCCCAGCTAGAAAGCGCACTGCCCAATGAAACTACACGACTCGTACGTCGAAACCCTGATGATGCGCATTAATTCCGCGATTTCCAACTCGGGATCGGCCGCGTCGAGTCCTGCCGTCGCGCCCAGCGCCGCCTGCGCATCCGACGAATACTCATCGTCACCGGTTGATGGCTCGACCGACCTTGGCGAAGATCGGCCTTCGATCCGACAACGGATTGTCGAGGCCAAGCTGGGATTGAACAGCGGACCCAGCGCGGCTGGCCACGACAGCTCAACAGCCGCGGCTTCGCACGAGTTCTGGCCGCTGGCTCCGCCCAGTTGGGAAGAAATGAAATTCACGTCCGTCGAGGCCGAGGAGTTGGTACTCAAATGCCTGAGAAACCTGGGCACGGCCAGCGGGCGCGACCTTTCCGATCATATCGCCATTCCGTTTGGTCTTTTGAATGCGCTCTTACAGCAGCTGAAGACAAGCCGACTGGTGATTCATCGAGGCGCTGCCGCGCTCGGCGACTATCTGTACCAGCTTTCCGAAGCAGGAATCGAAGTTGCGACGCGCTACGACCATCGATGTGCCTACGACGGCGCGGCCCCGGTCGTGCTGGAAGACTAC
>JAYVCO010000438.1:0-6246 GCA_043749935.1 Planctomycetia bacterium | reverse complement strand
ACGAACATGCGACCGCTCTCCGATTATCAGGATCGCAGCTTTGGCCAGAACTATGGCATGTTGATCGAGGAACTGAAGATCCTGGCTCGCGGCGTGTTCGTCCTCGATAAGAACGGCAAAGTCACGTATGCCGAGCAAGTCAAGGAAGTCGCCGAAGAGCCGAACTACGAAGCGGCGATCGGCGCCCTGAAAAGCGCGCTGTAGAGCGTTTCCGATAATGATAATGAAAAAAACACGTGCGGTTCGGCACATCGCCAAGCCGCACGTGTTTTTCGTTTTCGGTCGGATCTATTTGGCGGCCGTGGCACCTTCGAGCAGCGAGTGCATGCTTTGGCGGGCCGTTTCGAGTGCCTGGCTGAGTTTTTCCGGATGCTTGCCGCCGGCCTGGGCCATGTCGGGCTTGCCGCCACCCCGTCCGCCAACCACTTCCGCGGCACTTCGGATCCACTCGCCCGCGTTGAGCCCGCGTTCTTGCAAGTCGCGGCTGATGCCGGCCACCAGCGTGACTTTGCCTTCGCCGGCACTTCCCAAGCACACGGCCACAGGGCTGGCCGTCTTGCGCAACTGATCGATGAGTTGTCGCATCACGCCCGCGTCCGCATCGGGCGCTTCGGCTACGACCACGCGCACTCCGCCAATCTCCTGGGCCTCGGCAAGCAGTCGCTCGGCAGTCACTCCGCCCGCGCGTGGGACGGCCGCAAGTTGCTTTTTCAGATCTCGCAATTCCTTCGTCAGCGTCGCGACCCGGTGTGGCACTTCACTGGCGGGCACTCGCAACAGCGAGGCCGTTTCCGCCAGCAATGTTTCCTGATGGCGCACGTGCGCAAGCGCCGCCGTGCCTGTCAGTGCCAAAATCCGACGCGTTCCTGCCGCCACGCTCTCTTCAGCCACGATCTTGAACAATCCCACCTGCCCGCTGTTGTCCAAATGCGTGCCGCCGCACAGTTCCTTGCTAAATTCGCCGATCGAAACCATGCGGACAATGTCTGGATACTTCTCGCCGAAGAGCATCATGGCGCCGGTTTCGCGGGCTTGAGCCAACGGCAGGCTGCGCCAACTGATCTTCGCGGCGGTCGCAATGAGCTCGTTGGCTTCCGACTCGATCGCCGCCAGTTGCTCGGCGGAAACCGCGGTCGGATTCGTGAAATCGAACCGCAGCAAATCGACGTCGACCTTTGAGCCCTGTTGCTGCGCGTGCTTGCCCAGGTGTTTTTGCAGAGCATAGTGCAAGATATGCGTCGCCGAATGGGCCCGGCGAATGCCCTGTCGCCGCGTCGTGTCGACGCGCGCCGTCACTTTGGCCCCTTGCGTGAGTTTGCCTTGCCGCAGATGGCCCAAGTGCAGCGTGAACGCGCCTTCTTTTTGGGTGTCCATGACTTCGAAACGAAAGCCCGGGCCAACCATCTCGCCGGTATCGCCGACCTGGCCGCCTGACTCGCCGTAGAACGGCGTTTTATCGAGTACGACGCAAATCGGTTCGCCGTGGCCAACTTCGTCCATGAGCTCGACCAACTCGTCGCGCGCGATGATTCCCACGATCTGAGCTTCCGAGGTCATCGCTTCGTATCCCAGAAACAAAGTGCCGGGCAACGTTTTCTTCAGCGCGTCCAGCGGGCTCGTTTGAAACAATTCCATCCGCTGGCCGCCGCCCGACTCGATGCCGTGTTGCTCCATCTCCCGGCGAAAGCCTTCCCAATCGAAACCCAAATTGTGTTCGGCCGCCAACGTTTCGAACAACTCGGGCGGAAAACCGTGCGTGGTATACATCTCGGCCGCTTCGCCGCCCGAGACCGTCTCGCGGCCCTCGCCCGCCATGTTCTTGAACAGCCGCTCGATCCGGTCGAGCCCCAGGTCGATCGTCTCGAAGAAATTGCTCTCTTCCTTCTCGATGACTTGCGAAACGCGCGTGATCGTCTCGCCGAGCTCGGGATACGGCTTGCGCATCATTTCGGCAACCAACGGAACCAGTTTGTGCAGGAACGGTTCTTTGACACCGAGTTGCCGGCCATCGAGCACCGCGCGCCGCAGCAATCGCTTGACGACGTACTTTTCCTTGTTCGGGCCCGGGTAGACGTTTTCGTGGATCGCAAACGTGCAGGCGCGAATGTGGTCGGCAATGCGTCGTAGCCGGCGTCCGTTTTCGCTCGCCGGATCGTACTTGACTCCGCAGACCTCGCCGGCGCCGTTGACGATCGGCAGCAGGATGTCGATATGAAAGTTGGTCGAGACGTTTTGCAGCACGGACGCCGTCCGCTCGAGGCCCATCCCTGTATCGATGTTCTTGCTCGGTAGCGGACGCAAATTGCTGGGGGGCGATCCGACCCGGTTGAACTGGGTGAATACGAGATTCCAAATCTCGACTTCGCTCTTGTCATCCAGCTTGTAGAAGATTTCGCTGCACGGACCGCACACTCCGTCGGGGCCGCTGCTGGGCGCTCCTGCCGGCCAGAAATTGTCGTCCTCGCCCATTCGCTTGATTTTTTCGGGGGGCAGCTTGATGTCGCGGGCCCAAATTCCCGCCGCTTCGTCGTCGTCCGTGTAAACCGAAACGAACAGCTTGTCGGGGTTCAATCCCAGCCATTGCTTTTGGGTCAAAAACTCCCAGGCCCAGTTGATCGCGTCGCGTTTGAAATAGTCGCCGAAGCTGAAGTTGCCGAGCATCTCGAAAAACGTGTGGTGATAGGCCGTGCGGCCGACATTGTCGATATCGCCGGTCCGCAGGCACTTTTGGCAGGTCGTGGCACGCGTGAATTCGAGCTTTACCTTGCCCAAGAAATGGTCCTTGAACTGATTCATGCCGGCCGGCGTGAACAGCACCGAAGGGTCCCACCGGGGCACGAGCACGTCGCTCGGCCGGCGAACGCAACCTTTGGTTTCGAAAAACGCCAAATACTTTTCGCGAAGCTCGTCAGTTTTCATAACGTGTCAGACCAATTTCGGGTCGGAAATCCGCACGCCGGGGGCTGCCCAAAAGAGGACGCAGCCGCGGCATGGCCGGTTCGGGCAATTCCTGTGGACTAAAACGCCTAATGATAGTCGTTTGGCCGTTTTGCGACCAGACGGCGTCAACGCCTGGCCCGGTACGACTCATCGGAAACTTCCAATCGCAACGGGCTAGAGCGACAACGGCGGAAGGAGGAAATGCGGCAAGAGCAAGTCGTCGCGATTATTGGCCGCGAGCTGGCCGACTGGCTGTGCGGTTAGCCGGCCTCTGGCGAGATGGTTCGCACCGGGCGGTCGTTGGCGGGCACCCGCAGGCGGACGGGCACGGGCCCTGCTTTATCCGCGATGGCTTCATAGAAGTCTTTCGGATTCGAGACCCGCTTGTTTCCGATGTGGCTGATCATCATGTCGGGACGCAAGCCTTCTTTCCACGCCGGGCTGTCCTGTTCGACTTCGGTGATCAGCACGGAGCCCTCCAAATCGACGCGGCCTTGCAGTGCCCAGACGCGCAAGTCGCGCGATGCGGTGACATAATCGACGCGAATTCCGCGCCAGGCGGGAGGTAATTTCGTGACAATTTTCTTTCCGGGGACCCAGTACTTGGCCAGGTCGACTTGCAACGGGAAATGGCGCCCGTCACTCTCGCGGTAAACCATCAGTTGCACGCGCCCGTCGGCCGGCAACTTGCCGATATTGAGCATCAAATCATCGGAGTCATGGATTTCCTGTTCCCCGACATGCGTTAGCAGATCGCCCATTTGCAGGCCCACGCGGTGTGCCGGCGTGCCCGGCAATACTTCGTTGACGCGCACGCCCGGCTCGTTGGGGTTGTTCCCCGGAGCTAGCGCCACGCCGAGAAATCCGTACTCCACCTCGCGCCCCTCTTTGAGCGCCTCGAGTGCTCGGCGGAATGTCTGGTCCACGGGAATCGCAAACCCGGCGGCCTGTTCGTAACCCAACACGGCGGCCAGCGAAACCGTCAGTCCAACCATCTCCCCTTTCAGATTCACAAGCGCTCCGCCACTGGTGCCAAAATTGAGCTTGGCATCCGTTTGAATGAGCGTGCCGTACTGGTGCAGCGCGAGCTTGCGCCCGGTCGGAGCCTCGGCATCGGGAACCGGCCCGTCCTTGCGGGCTATATTTGCCACGATTCCCCAACTGGCGCTGACCTGGCCATCGCGAGCCAGAGCGTAGGGGTTGCCGAGCGCGATCACGATCTGGCCCTTCTTCAACTTCGTCGCGTCGCCGAATCTGATCGGGGTCAAAGGCGAAGCATTGGGAACGCGAATCGAAAGCACTGCCAGATCGCTGCGGGGATCGGCCGCCACCACCCGGGCTTGGTGGAACTTGCGATCCACGGTCGTCACGTAATACTCGCTGCCGTCGCGCAGCGTGTGGTAGGTCGTCAAAATCAAGCCGCTGCCGTCGACGACCACGCCCGTGGAGTATTCATTCGGAATGAAATCGGGCTGGCCCGGTCGAGGCCGCGGATTCGAACCGCCTTGACCAAACAGATCCTGCCGCACGTCAAGTCGCGCGTCGGCACCATCCGAGAGATTGACCCGGGCAATTGCCACGACCGATTTTTCGGCCTGCGCGATCGCGTTGACCAGCACTTCTTCCATCGCCACGGCTGCCGTCAGCCCGGTAGGCTCATCGGCCGCCGCCACCAACGGGAAGGCTGCCAACACAAAAGCGGCAGTTGCCAACGGTATAGAAGCAATGACGTTCGTCCGAAAGCTCGAGCGGCTCATTTTGGGTACCTAAAGCCAATAGCAAGTGTTGTGTCACTTGGCCGTGCGGCACCCGAAGCTAACCTCTTCGCAACTCGGCTCTAATGAGCCGGCTGGCCAAAGGCCTATTCTTCCGCCGCTTCGCCATCGGGGGGAGTGACCACGGTTGCCAAATCGCCGGCCGCCATAATCTTGTTTTTTAACTCTTCGGTCAGCTCGGGGTTTTCCAGCAAATAAGCCCGGGTCTTCTCTCGTCCCTGACCCAATTGTACCTCACCGTAGCGGAACCAGGCTCCCGAGCGGACGATCAATTTTTGCACAATCGCCAGGTCCAGGATGTCGCCTTCATAGCTGATGCCGCTGGCATGCATCATATCAAATTCCGCCATGCGGAAAGGAGGCGCGACCTTGTTTTTGACCACCTTCGCCCGTACCCGTTGACCCACGACTTCTTCGCCTTCCTTGAGCTGGCCGATGCGGCGAACATCGATGCGGCACGAGCAATAAAACTTCAAAGCGCGCCCGCCAGGCGTCGTTTCGGGGCTGCCGAACATGACGCCGATCTTTTCGCGAATTTGATTGATGAAAATCACGGACGTCTTGCTCTTGGCGATTGCGCCCGTAAGCTTCCGCATGGCCTGGCTCATCAAACGGGCTTGCAGCCCGACGTGCGAATCGCCCATCTCGCCCTCGAGCTCTTTCCGGGGAACCAGGGCGGCCACCGAGTCGATCACGATAATGTCGACCGCGTTGGAGCGAATCAGCATTTCGGTAATATGCATGGCTTCTTCGCCGCTACCCGGCTGGCTGACCAGCAGCGTGTCCAAATCGACACCCAACTTCTTGGCCCAACCCGGGTCCAAGGCATGCTCGGCATCGATGAACGCCGCGATGCCCCCGGCCTTTTGGGCTCGAGCAACGACGTGCAGGGCCAGCGTCGTCTTGCCGCTCGATTCGGGACCGAACACTTCACAAATGCGCCCCTTGGGAATCCCCTGCCCGCCCAATGCGATATCGAGCGACAAACTGCCAGTGGGAATGCCTTCGATTTGCACGGCAGTGGCCACGCCAAGCGGCATGATCGCCCCTTCGCCAAACTGCTTTTCAATCTGGGCGAGCGTGTTTTTCAGATCCGGATTGGCATCCAAGACCGACACCGGATCCTTGGTTTTTTTACCGGGCTTGCTGGAAGTGTCTTTAGCCATGCGATTGTTCGTTTTGGTGGCGGTGACCATCGGAGCAACGATCCTTTCTGCTTGGAGGAACCAAATGGGCGGCGTCACGCGGCCGGAAGGCGTCGAAAAAGCCACAGCCACCGCACTAGTGAACGCATGTTCATACTATCGACGTTCACCAGGTCCTGCAAGAGCCCTTTGAGCAGAAAAAAATTCTGGTCCAAAGAGCCCCGGCCATCTTAACAAACCCGTTTCCCGCTTGGCGAGCCGATTTGTCGGCCAGAGTGGGCTTTGGTTGAGACCGCGCCACAAATTACGCATCTTAACAGGGCGAGAATCGGAGCTTACCGGTGCAAACCGATCCGTCGTTTTCTATGACAACAGGCCGGGATCTC
>JAYVCO010000437.1:0-5365 GCA_043749935.1 Planctomycetia bacterium | reverse complement strand
GTTCGATGCTTCTCCAACCCCAATTTCTAGAAAAACGAAGAACCTAAAGGTTTCGCCTGAAGGCGAGGGATTTAGACCCATCGCAAGGACATTAAATGGCCACACCACTTTGCTTGACACTCGCCCGGGAGCCACTAGATTTGATTAGTCAAAGTTGACCGCCGAACCGCAAAAACCAAACCTTTGTCAAGGAATATGCCATGAGCAGTGCCGACAATCCGTATCGCACGTGGGGTCTCGTGGCTGCCGATGCCGCGCCGAGTGAACGCGCGCAATTCATTCGACAAACGTATTTGCACCTGGGCGGTGCAGTATTAGTGTTTATGGCCCTAGAGGCCGTGCTCCTGAGCTTGCCCGGCATTGGCGAGATCGTGTCGATGGTGCTGGGCAACCGCATGGGCGTGCTGTTGATGTTCGGCGGCTTCATGGCTGCCACCTTCATCGCCAATTCCTGGGCCAGCTCGTCGACTTCGGTCAGCACCCAATATCTTGGCCTCGGGCTGTATGTCGTGGCCGAGGCGGTCTTTTTCGTGCCACTTCTGTACTATGCCGAAACTTTTGGCGGGCCCGATGTCATTCCGATGGCGGGTGTGCTCACACTGGTCGTGTTCACCGGTCTGACGGCGGTGGTGTTCGTGACGGGCGCCGACTTTTCATTCCTGCGCACGGGCCTGGCGATCGCCGGACTGGTGGCGATGGGCTTCATTTTTTGCAGTTTCATTTTCCAAGCCAACCTCGGCGTGACTTCAATCGCTTTCACGGCCGCCATGATCGGCCTGGCAAGCGGCTATATCTTGTATGACACCTCGAACGTGCTCCACCACTATCGCATTGGTCAGCACGTGGCTGCTTCGCTGGCGCTGTTCGCCTCCGTAGCATTGCTGTTCTGGTACATTCTGCGACTGGTGCTATCGCTCACCTCGCGAGACTGAGCGTTGAGGCGAGCCGCTCACGCCCGACAATAGCCCCGAGTTCTTGCGGGTGGCCCACTTCTGCAAGTAGCCAGCCTCCGCGACGCGGCCTATAATACCTGCGCGGAGCCAATCAGCCGCCAATTTCGCAACTTCGGTACGGGCAATCCTCGGTGCTGAATAATGTCCAACGACCTAGAGTACGCTGCCCTCTATCTGGCGGGCATCGAACACTTCAACGTGTGCGATTTCTACGAGAGCCACGAAGTGTGGGAAGAGCTCTGGGCCGATTATCAGGGGCCCTCACGCAAGTTCTATCAAGGGCTCATTCAAGCCGCCGTGGCGTTGCACCATTTCGGCAACGGCAACATTCGCGGTGCCCGCAAGCTGTACCACAGCACGCGCAGCTACTTGGAGCCTTATCGGCCCTGGCACATGGGGCTGGACCTGGAAAAATTCCTGCTCGAATTCGAGCATTGTTTTGCCCCGGTGCTTGCCAGCCAGGAGGAATTTCCGACGATTGACATCGAGCCCGATTTGATTCCTGAAATCCATTTAGGGCCGGAAAAATGAGGGTTTTCCGTTCGACCGGAAATCCTGAAGTATGGTTGTGAAGGGTTGTTCCAAGGGGGCCGTCCGAAAACGCGACACTCAGAGGTGGTTGAGCAGTAGCGTTTAAGCCCTGTCGCCGCCGATCCGAAGCAGGCAAGTTCATGTCGCAACACGCGGAAGACTTTTCTTTTGTTCCGGAAAACTTTTCCGGTCGCGCGCGGCTGTTCCCACTGCCGAACCTCGTACTGTTCCCGCACGTGATGCAACCGCTGCACATTTTCGAACGACGATACGTCGAGCTGTTTCGCGAAACGCTCGAAGATGATCGGCTGATTGCGATGGCCCTGCTGAACCCTGGTTGGGAAGACGATTACGAAGGCCGGCCGCCCATTGCGCCGGTCGCCTGCCTGGGCCGCGTGGTCACCTGGCAGGCACAGCCCAACGACCGCTACAATTTGCTGCTGCTCGGAGTGGGAAGGATCCAAGTCTTGCGAGAGTTGCCCGCGGACAAGTCGTTTCGCACGGCGGAAGTCGAAGTGCTCGAAGACGACTATCAGCTCACCACGGCCGAAGCACGCCCGGCCCTGCATCGCAAACTGATTTCAGCTTTTGAGAAAATGCTGCCCCATATCAATGACGCCGAAGAGATGTTCAACCAGCTTTCAGTCAACAGTATCTCACTCGGCACATTGACCGACGTCATCAGTTACGCGCTCGATTTGGACATCCGCCTCAAACAGTCGCTGCTCGCCGAACCGAACGTCGACTGCCGCGCGAAGCTGCTGTTGAAGTATCTGCGCACAGCCGCTCTGGAATCGCGTGTTTGCTCGTTGGCAGCCGGGTTTCCCCCAGCATTCAGCCCCAATTGAATTGCCGGCCGGGCCGTTTCGAGGTTTTCGCGATTGTCCGCTCCTTGACCGCCGCGTCGCCCACCTTCTAAGATCGATGCATGAAGCCACGTACCAACCACAAGTCCGAGGAATCATCGCGGACTTCCGATCTGGGGAGTCTCGCGAGCGAAGCGGACGAATCGGCCCTTCGCCACGACGGCGCCGCTGACGTACCCGTCGACCAGGCGCGCATCGCTCGTGCTGTTCGCGAAATCCTGTCCGCGGTGGGCGAAGACCCGGATCGCGAGGGTTTGGTGGAAACTCCGGCCCGCGTGGCCCGGATGTACGCCGAACTGTTCAGCGGACTGCACGAAGATCCTCGCACGCACCTGCGCAAGTTCTTCGTGGAGAAATACGATGAAGTCGTGCTGGTGCGAGACATCAGCTTCAATAGCATGTGCGAACACCACATGCTGCCGTTCATGGGCGTTGCCCACATCGGCTATGTGCCCAACGGACGCGTGATCGGTCTGAGCAAGTTGGCGCGAGTCGTCGAAGTGGTGGCTCGTCGACCGCAGGTGCAAGAGCGGATGACCGAGACGATTGCCAAGTTGCTGGTCGAAGAACTCGAAGCCAAGGGCGTGGCCGTCGTGATCGAAGCCACGCACACGTGCATGACCATTCGCGGCATTCGCAAGCCGGGCAGCTTGTGTGTCACTTCTGCCATGAAGGGGATCTTCCGCTCGAATCTTTCCAGCCGGTCGGAAGTCATGAACCTGATCTATGGCGGACGGCAGTAGCCTTGTCAATCCTGACCCAATTCATTTTCCGGCTGTCATTCGGCTTGGCGCTTGGAATGGCGTTGACCAACTCGCGACAGGTTACTAGCGGTTACTATCGCAATCACCTCTATGTGTTGCTGGGCTTCAACGTGCTGGCCACGCTAGTCGCTCTGGGAGCTCGCGATCAGTTCGCGCTGGCTCCGCCGATGATAGCCGCCGTGGCTTGCTACCTGGGTTCCGTGGCGTGGCTGTATGAAAAACCGCGACTCGGCACCGCCCTGCTCGCACTGATTGCGATCGTCACGTTATGGGGCGCCTTGGCTGCGACGGATTGGCAGCGAGCCAGCGGACCCATAGCTGCCGCTCTGGCTGCGATCGACCCGATCTCAAGCGGCCTAGTGCTTGGATTCACGATGGCCGCGATGTTTCTGGGTCATTGGTATCTGAACACGCCCACGATGGCGATCGGTCCGCTCGAAAAACTCGTGGCTCTGATGGGATCCGCGATCATCCTGCGGGCGCTGGTCGAAGGGTCGAGCCTGGCGTTTCATCTGGCAAACTTCCCTTGGCCGACCACCGAACAACTGTTGTTCATTCTTCTGCGCTGGCTCTCGGGTATCTTCGGAGCATTGGGGCTGACCGCAATGGCCTGGCAAACGCTCAAAATCCCAAACACACAAAGCGCTACGGGCATCCTCTACGTCGCCGTGATTGCCACTTTTTTAGGAGAATTGACCTCGCTTTTGCTGACCGCCCAGTTTCCATATCCTTAACAACACGCCAGGTCGGCAAGGTGGCATCTGGCCTGTTTTGACTCACTGACGGCAGGATCGGAACATCTTGCCTAGCTGGTCGCGCGATCAAAATTCGCGTAGGGTGGCCGGTAACTACCGGCGTGCCCCAAGCCGATGTATAATGCAGCGAGCAATAGAAGTCGGTCGAAGTCACAATTGGAAGGGGACCTCATCATGCCGCGCATGATCTTGATTGCCGCCGGTTTGGCTATTGTGTTAACGGCTCCGCGGATCGCCTCGGCGCAGTTGTATCGCGGCAGCAGTTCTGACAACCCAAACGGATCGACCGTTAGCCCGTACCTGAATCTGTTGAACAACAACAACATCGGGCTTCCGGCCTATCAGACACAGGTCAAGCCGATCCTCGATTCGCAAAATGCGATTCAGCGGCAAGGGAACTCGATCCAGCGTTTGCAGCAACAGGTCAACTCGGGAACGACTCGTGGCGGCACGGGCACCGGCCATACGACGTTTTTCATGAACTACTCGCACTACTACACTCGCTCCTCGCGCGGTCGCTAAACGCTTCGACTCGGCTCGTTGGTCAGTAGGCAGCCCGCCGGGATTGAAATTCCAGAATTCCCAGCAAGCTCCACGCTGGCCTGCATCAGAACCCGCCTTGCTTCGATCGTCGAATAGAGCTCTTGCGGCAACCCGTAGTGACCGCCTGCCTGTATCCCTGAGTTGCGGCTCACGCCGTGGCCATGTTGAGTGCCAGGCAGCTGGCTGTCTGGAGCGTCGGAGTGTGATTGGATCTGGCGCAGGCCGATAGGGACCGCAATGAAACATCTTCGATTTCTATTGCTGACAACCGCCGCGGCCGTGGGTTGGCAAGCTCAGTCGCAAGCCCAGATGTTCGCTCCTCGGCCCGTGGGCAACCAGGCGACCAGTGGTGCGTTTCCCGGGGGCCCCGGCACGACCGCCGGTGGTGGCAATTCCAAAGGCGCCATCAATGCCAACTCGCGATTCGTGCGAGGCGGGCGCGACCCGAACGATTTTGTGGGCAGCGACTCTGGAGATCGCCGCCGCTATGTGGGAGTCAATCAGGCGGCCGCCAACCGCCGAGCCCGAACACCTACCCCGATTACATCGCGTCCCGAACCAAGTGTGAATCAAGCTCAGTCAGGGACCGAATCCAATTCGGCGACCAGCTTGTATCCTCCCCGATTGACCCTTGGCGACGAGCTTACGGAGATCCAACCGACGGAAGTGCAGTTAGCCCTTCGACAACGGTTGAAGCGTTACCAGACGCTCCGCTCGTTTGGCCCGCTGGAGGTTTCTGTCGAAGGTCGGACGGCCATTCTCCGGGGGACGGTCGCGTCCGCAAAGGAGCGCGCCTTGGCGGAACTCTTGGTGCAACTGGAACCCGGGGTCTCGACCGTGCAAAACGATCTGCGGGTGAAGCCTGCGGCTGAGCCGATCGCGAACCCACCGGCGCTGCCTGAGTTGCTTCCTGCGGCACCCTAGCCGTGGCCGGAGCCAGGTTGGCGGATCTC
>JAYVCO010000436.1:0-5414 GCA_043749935.1 Planctomycetia bacterium | reverse complement strand
CATTGCGCCAGGCACGACGATTTCGGCTACGCTCAAGGTCCAGCGCAACGGGCACGACGACCTGATTACTTTTTCAGTCGAAAACCTGCCGCACGGCGTGATTGTCGACAACATTGGGCTGAGCGGCGTATTGATGCCCAAGGGAGAAAGTGAACGGCAGATTTTCATCACAGCCGACAGTTGGGTGCCCGAAACCAGCCGCCTCTGCTTCGCCGTGGAGAATCAAGTCGGCAACCAATGCTCCCCGCCCGTGATGGTGCACGTACGCCGCAGCAGTCCGCTGGCGGTCGCGCCGGCGAAATAGGTCGGCAACCTCGCCCGACGAGCTTGCGTCTGTTCGCTTGACAGGTCTGTCCGCAAAGCTGCATATTGGGGACTGTTGTTTCCAGGCGATCTTCCGCGCGCGAGGGCGATTTCGTGAAGGACTTCGAATTCCAGACGGCCACGACTGTCGACGAAGCGGTCAGCCTGCTGGCGGCCCGGGGCGATCGGGCCCGCGTGCTCACCGGCGGTACCGATTTGATCGTGCAATTGCGAGAGGGGATGCGCCAAGCCGACCTGGTTGTCGATTTGAAAAAAATTCCTGAGTTGATGGAACTAAGTGTTAACGCCGCGTCGGGCCTGCGTTTGGGCGCTGCCGTGTCCTGCTACCGCGTGTATGGCGACGCTCAAATCTCGAAGATGTATCCGGCGCTGGTTGACGCGGCACGAATCATCGGCGGCTGGCAGATTCAAAGCCGGGCCAGCATCGGCGGCAACTTGTGTAACTCTTCGCCGGCGGCCGATTCGATTCCCGCTTTGATCGCTTACGATGTCATTTGCCACCTGGCTGGCCCACAGGGGCGACGCACGGTGCGTGTCGCCGAGTTTTGCACGGGCCCCGGCAAGAACGTGTTGGGGCGCGGTGAAATCCTGACAACACTTGAGTTTCCGTCCCAGCCGAAGAATAGCGGAGCTGGGTATTTGCGGTTCATTCCACGAAATGAGATGGATATTGCGGTCGTCGGAGCCGGCGCCTGGCTGCAACTCAAGTCCGCAGGCGACACTATTGAACAGGCTCGACTGGCTCTGGCCGCCGTGGCACCCACGCCGCTGGTGCTCACTGCCGTTGTCGATTGGCTCGTCGGCAAACCTGCCACGCCTGAGACCTTTGCCAAGGCAGGTGAAATGGCCAGCCAAACGGTCCGCCCGATCGACGACAAACGGGGCACGGCCGAATATCGCAAGCACCTGGCTGGCGTGTTGACCAAGCGGGCGCTGGGCATGGCCCTGGCCCGCGCGCGTGGCCAAGAACCGCCCGTCCATTAGCAAGACAGTTCACGAACAAGAACCCATCGCACAGACTTCATACGCACTTCATACGAAGGAAACGATCGCCGTGGCCAAAAAAATACACGTCGCCACCACCATCAATGGGGAGCCACTGGAATTCCTGTGCGAAGCCCGACAGAGCCTGTTGGAAGTGCTTCGAGACGTTCTGAATCTGACGGGCGCGAAGGAAGGCTGTAACAACGGCAATTGCGGCGCGTGCACAGTGCTCATCGACGGGCTGCCCGTCGATAGCTGCCTGGTGCTTGGAGTGGAAGCCGAAGGCGCCCAGATCACGACGATCGAAGGGGTCGCCTGCCAGTCGCATTTGCACCCGATTCAGCAATGCTTTTTGGAAGATGCCGCGCTGCAGTGTGGTATTTGCACGCCCGGCTTCATCATGTCGACCAAGGCGCTACTGGATCGCAACGCGAACCCGAGCGAGCACGAGATTCGGTTTCAACTTTCGGGCAACCTTTGCCGCTGCACGGGGTACGACAAGATCATCAAGGCGGTACAGAATTCGGCCAAGGTACTCTCCGCGGCCAAGCAACGCCCCGGCGCAAAGGGCGGTACGCAAGCCAACGGCAGCGCGGCTAAATCAGTCCAACCGCAACCTCGCTAGGCTCGATTTCTGACGAACGTGTGTGTGGCGCTAATATGAAAAACTAGATAACTCGGAGCGTGGCCCAATGGCTTCCACGACGCCTGCGAACAAGAAATACAAGGTCATCGGCACGCGGCCGGTGCGGCACGATGGCGCGGACAAAGTTACCGGTCGGGCCATCTATGGTTCGGACCTGCGACTGACCGGCACCGTCCAAGGCAAGATTCTGCGCAGCCCCCATGCCCACGCCAGGATCAAGAGCATCGACACGTCCGCGGCCGAAAAACATCCCGGCGTGCTGGCTGTGGCTACCGCGGCGGACTTTCCAGACTTGCAAGACAAGATTGCGAACCTCGGCGAAGGGTCGGTCAATCTGGCGCATCTGGGCGCGAACGTGTTGGCCCACAAAAAAGTGCTCTACAAGGGACATGCCGTGGCCGCCCTGGCAGCCGTCAACCCGCACGTTGCCGAAGAAGCGCTCAAATTGATCAAGGTCGAGTATGAGCCGTTGCCGTCAGTGACTTGGGTGCTCGATGCGATGCGCGACGATGCGCCGCTATTGCACGACAACGTGCGTACCAACTCGATGGGCAAGAAAGCCGACAAGCCGAGCAATGTGCCCACTCACATTCATTTCGAAACGGGCAAGGTCGACGAAGCTTTTGCCAAGGCCGACGTCGTGATCGAGCGCGAATTCAAAACCGCCAGCGTACACCAAGGCTATATCGAGCCACACGTTTCAACCGCGCTGTGGAACGAGGATGGGCACCTGACGATCTGGACTTCAACGCAAGGGTCGTTTACCGCGCGGCAGCAGACGGCCGAATTGTTGCAGATTCCCGTTTCGCAAGTCACGGTGGTGCCGTGCGAAATTGGCGGTGGCTTTGGCGGCAAGATCGCCGTCTATTTGGAGCCGGTGGCGGCCATTCTCAGCCGCAAATGCGGCCGGCCGGTGAAGATGGTGATGAATCGCGATGAAGTGTTCGAGGGCACTGGTCCCACGCCCGGTTCCTTCATGCGGGTCAAGCTTGGCGCAACCAAGGCTGGCAAACTGGTGGCCGGCGAGGCCTGGCTGGCGTACGATGCCGGCGCATTTCCCGGCGGAATGATTGGCCCGGGCTGCATGTGTGTGTTCAGTTGCTACGAAATCGCCAATGCCCGGGTCGATGGCTACGACGTGTTGGCCAACAAACCGAAAACACAGGCTTACCGCGCGCCTGGGGCCACGCAGGCTGCGTATGCCTGCGAGTCGGTTGTCGACGAAGTGGCCGAGAAGCTGGGAATCGACCCGATCGAATTTCGCTTGAAGAACGCGGCCAAGGAAGGCACGCGGCGCGTGGACGGCCCCACCTATCCGAGGATTGGTTTTGTTGAAACACTACAGGCCGCACAAGCCAGCGACCATTGGAAGTCACCGCTCACCGGGCCGAATCGGGGCCGGGGCATCGCCAGCGGGTATTGGTTCAATATCGGTTTGAAATCGAGCGCCACGGCCAATGTGAACTCCGACGGCACGGTGAACCTGATCGAGGGCTCGACCGATATCGGCGGCACGCGCACTTCGATCGCCATGCAATTGGCCGAGACTCTGGGCATCGCGGCCGAAGATGTCAAACCGCGCGTGGTCGATACTGACAGCGTTGGCTACACGGACGTCACCGGAGGCAGCCGCACGACTTTTGCCACGGGCCTGGCTGCCCACGAAGTTGGGCTTGATATCCAGAAGCAAATGATCGAAAGAGCCGCCATTCTCTGGGACTGCGACCCTGCCAAGGTCGAGTGCGCCGAAGGCGTTTACAAGAGCAATGGCAAGTCGCTGTCGTTTCGCGAGTTGGCCGGCAAGCTGGGACACACCGGCGGTCCCGTCGTGGGCAGTGCCACCGTCAGCCCCGAAGGGTCGAGCAATGGATTTGGCACGCACATTGTCGACGTCGAAGTCGATCCGGAAACCGCTAAGGTGACGATTCTGCGTTATACCGCGGTCCAAGACGTGGGCACCGCGATTCATCCCAGCTACGTCGAGGGCCAGATGCAAGGCGGATCTGTGCAAGGTATCGGCTGGGCTCTTAACGAAGAGTATGTGTTCGATGGCCAGGGCCGGATGCAAAATGCAAACTATTTGGATTATCGCATGCCCACGGCGCTCGACGTGCCAATGATCGAGACGATCATTGTCGAGGTCCCCAACCCAGACCATCCTTATGGTGTTCGCGGAGTGGGCGAGACGCCGATCGTGGCGCCCCCGGCCGCGATTGCCAACGCGATCTATCGGGCCGCCGGCGTGCGGATGCAGGAATTGCCCATGTCGCCACCCCGGCTTTGGGCCGCGATGTCGAATTCCTCGGCCGCAAAAAGCTCGCCGACGAAAAAATAGTCGAGCCGTTTCGGTCAGTCGAGTGGAGTGCGCAATGGCTCGGGTCTTCATTCCAGCGCAGTGGCGAGACTTGACCAGCGGAGCGAAAGAGGCCGAGGTCGACGGCAATGTGTTGCGACAGATCGTTGCCGGGTTGGACGCGCGCTATCCCGGCGTGGCGGCTCGCTGGTGCGAGGACGGCGCGATCGCCGGCGGGTTGGCCGTTTCTATTGACGGCGCGGTCACATCGCGCGGGCTGTCTGCGCCGGTCGGCCCGCAAAGCGAAATCCACATCCTGCCAGCAATCGGCGGCGGCTGACTCGAAAAACGCCAGCCCGAAATCTGAGTCAGATTGGCTCGCCCGCAGTGTTCTCTGGCTCTGGCTCGGAGTGTCCATTTTCCGATGCACTATTTTCCGAAGCACGCTGGGCGCTCGCTGCAATCGCCGCAATCAGCGCCGATTGCAACGTGCCGCCCAGGTTTTTCAACAGGCTTGAAAACATCGAGCTAAGCATGGGCCAGCGACGACCTGAGTCGGCGGTCGATAGTTCCTTGAGCCGCGCGGCAATTTCGTCATCCGCCAGGATGCGCTCCAGCAGCGAGTCTGATTTGGCGGCGGACTTCTGCCCGGGCGCGAGAACACTTGCGGCCAGAAAACCGATCGCGGCGGCGGCGCCCACGCTGGGCCAGGGATATTGTCGCGCCCAAGCTTTGATATCGCCGGCATCCGTGAGCGTTGTGCGCATGTTAGCTAGCGTCTCGCCAATCGCTCGGCGCGCGTCGTCGGCCTGCCGCTGGAGATATTCACTCTCCGTGGGGTCGAGCTGCTGCCGGGTCCGCTCCCGCGACATCGCGGCCGAAGCGGGCTCTTTGCTCCTGACGTCGTCGTGCATACTTGCTGGCCGTCCTTTCACGAGAAGTACGTTTCAATCTGCTTGAAAACAACAGCAGGGCCAGTCCCACAATCAATAAGGCTCCGAATCCGGTAATCAAATATCCGGCCCAAAGCCGATCTCCAAGAAGTTGACCAATCAGATTCGCGATTCCGAGAATTCCAATCACGGTGCAAGTCGCCAGGGCGGCACCGGCGACAAACAGCGCGAGCGTGCCCATGACGAGCGACAAAACCGTTCGCCGAAGTGCAAC
>JAYVCO010000435.1:0-2792 GCA_043749935.1 Planctomycetia bacterium | reverse complement strand
GTTGCAGAACGACGACGGCCGATAGACGCCGCGAAAGAAATCGGCGATGGGATCGATGCCGTCGCCAAAGCGTTCGAGCAAGGCTTGCTCGACCATGGCCACACTGATTTCGGCAGCGACCGGTTTGCCTTGCGGATCGGTGGCTTTGATGACCAGTTCGATTTCCTCGCCGGGCCGGATTGCGCACTTGGCGTCGCCTTTGCGCTTGGTTTCGATCGACAGTTTCAGATCGCGCTCGACGACGAACGGGCTGTTGGCCTGATGGAAGCGGACGATTTGCTTCTTCTTTTCGCCCTTCTTTTCTTCCGCCGGTGGGCGGGCATCCGTCATCACCGCCACCGCCAGTTCGAAGTTGGGCGAAAGCTTGGCCGACATGGGGATCGACAGTTTATTCGCGCCCTTGGCCAGTTGAATCAGTTTGTAATCCAACACGTTGGCCGCCTGGAATGTGACCAGCGCCAGGGCAGGCTCTTCGCGCCAGTGGATTTGCACTTCGCCCGTCTCGCCGACTTTGTAAGTGTGCTTGTCGGCCAGCACGCGCAGCCGCACGACGTCTTGCTCGTCCGAAATTTGCAGCGCCATTTGGCCGCTGATCGGATTTTCGAAACGATCCGTGCCTTCGACTCGCAGCACGTACTTCGCGCCACGATCGAGCTTGAGCGTCTTGCGGGCGGTGCCTTCTTTGTCGGTGGCCAGCTCATGCTTTTCGATCGAATGCTCGCCGACCTTGCCTTCGACGACCGTTTGCTCCAGCACGTTGAGCGAAAGCTTTTGCGCGGTCGGCTTGCCTTCGGCATCGGTGGCTTTGACGGTGACTTCGAACGTCTCGCCGGCCACGTAGACCGGGCGAATGGTGGTCACGCCAATCGAAAAACCTTGCGTGGCCAGGAAGAAGTTTTGCGAGGTTTGCAGATTTCGCTCGGCCAGCGTGGCCACCAGCGGCAGCACTTGCGCTTCGCGGAAATCACGCGTCGGCAGCTTGAAATGGATCTCGCCCTTGGCGTCGGTCTTGGCGGTATAGCTGCGGCCGCCTGCCAGAGAGTAGGTGACTTCGCGGCCGACCAGCGGCGCGCCGTAATAGAAGCTGGCCTTGATCGTGCCTTCCAGCTCTTCGCCCCGATAGAGCACTTTGCGTTCGGATTCGACGGTTAACTTGACTGGTTCGAGTTGATACTCATGCACAAGGAACTGGCCCTGATAGTTGTGATCGTCGTCGCGAACTTGAATTCGGTAACCGCCCGCCGGACTGGTTTGCGGCAGCACGAAATTCGTGTGCAAGCTGCCGAACTCGTTGAGCTTTTGCTCTTCTTGCCAAATCAGCCGATTGCGAACGTCTAACACTTCAACCGTATATTTCTTGTCCTTATCGACCACATAGTTGTGATTGTCGACGCGGCGAATGATGCCGCGGACATGCACGATCTGCCCGGCGCGATACGCCGGCCGATCCGTATAGATGTAACCGCGATCGGAAATTCCTTCGGCCGACGCGATGCCTTGCAGGTTGACCATGTTCGAAGCCACGCTGGAATCAGCCACGGCAAACACGCGAACATCGTTCGCGCCGGCCAACTCTTTGAACGTGGTTTTCAAAACGCCATCGGCGCCGGTGACTTCTTCGGCGCAGATTCGCTGGCCGTCGGAAACCAACACGCGCGCTTTGGGCCACGGCTTGCCGGTCAGCATGTTCTCGGCGAACACAAACACTTCGTCGCGCGAGCTTTTGACGATCACATCCAGATCGCTGCGAACCACTAGCGTAGTGGCTTCCATCGTCTTGCTGCTGATCGTCACCGCCATCACGCCGGCGGGTGGAACTTTTTCGCCCTTGGCTTGCAGTGGGATTTCAATCTCGCTTTCGAGCTGTTGGAACTCGGCGTACTTGGGCACCTTATATTCGAACGTCACATCCGGATCGATGAGCGAAATATCCAAGCCTTCGATGCCGCCCGAGGCGTGCATCTTGCGGAAGTAGGTTTCCAGATCAACGCGATACGCGCGGATGGTCAGCGTTTCGATATTGCGGCTGACGAGCTTCACCTTGGCTGCTTCGTTGGTGCGGAAGGTCCGCTCGGTGCTGGCGGTGAAGGTTTTGGAAGTCAGCCGAGCGATCGACGATTTCGCCTGCTGGGCGAAGTTTCCCCAGGTGGTCTTTTTGTATTCTTTCAGCGCTTCGTCCAGCTTCGCCAGCTTGGTTTCGAGCGTGGCGGCGATCATGAACTGCCCTTGAGACGCTTCGTTCGTGCCAGGGTATTTGGAAACCAAGTTCCGCCAATCGCTGAGGGCTTCGTCCCATTTGTCTTGTTCGAAGTTCATCGACCCAAACGCATACAGGATGCTGGGATTGCGAGCGTCGAGCGGATACTTGGCCATGAATTCGGTCCACTGCTTGCGGGCAGCGTCGTACTGTTTGGCGTGGGCCAATTCGATGCCCATCAGGTATTCGGTGTTGACGATCTGCTGCTGCACATCACTCCAGGCGTGATGCGAAGGATGCTTGGCGAGGTAGTTTTTCCAAGCGTCGAGCGCTTCGGCGAATTTCTTTTGCAGTTGGAACGCGCGGCCCAGCAGGTTGCGGGCGTCGGCCACTTCTTCGCGATCGGCATACTTGGGATCGGCCAGGAATTTCTGCAACGCCTTCACGGCGTCGTCGTGACGACCGCGGTTCATGTAGGCTTCGGCGATGTTGAGATGCGCCTTCGAAGCCAGCTTGTGATCGGGATACTTTTTGATGAACGATTCCAGCGCCGTGACGCCCAGCGCCAGGTCTTCGTTGTTGGCCGGACTGGGCA
>JAYVCO010000434.1:0-12006 GCA_043749935.1 Planctomycetia bacterium | reverse complement strand
GGTGCGGAACCAATCGGCGCTCTTCGAGCTTGGGCTTGGCGGTGCCAATGTCCATGCCGCGATAGACTGCCATCGAATCGAGCGAAATGATTTCCGCGTCCAACTGCTTCGCCAGCACCAAGCCCACGGCGGTTTTGCCGCTGGCGGTTGGGCCGGTCAAAAACCAGCTATTGGCTGTCGTCGGACAATAGGTACTGGGAGTGTTCATCGAGCAAGAACCATCGGTTTATTAGCATCAGGCAGCGCGTTGGCGCTATGCCGAGGGCTTGCGCGTCGGTACGCGTTCATTGCTTGTCAGTCAGCCGCAAACACCCTACATTGCGAGAACGGTTTCCGATTTGAATTATCGTTGTAAAGGCTGTGGCGTGAACGATTCCAGCCCCATTCTGGCCCGGCTGATGGCGACCATCGAGGATCGTAAGGCCAGTCCGTCGGAAAAATCCTACACCAGTCGGCTGCTGGCCGGCGGCGTCGACAAAATTGGGGCTAAAATTGTCGAGGAAGCCGCCGAAGTCGTTGCCGCGGCGGCCGAACCCGGCGAGCTCGGCCGCACTCATACTATCCGCGAAGCGGCCGACTTGCTGTACCACTTGTTTGTCATGCTCGGCTATCGTGAGATTGCGTTGGCCGACGTCGAAGGCGAGCTGGCTAGCCGGTTTGGCATCTCCGGGCTCGATGAAAAAGCGGCCCGCGACGCGAAAGCTTCACCTCAAAATCCTCCTTCGGGAACTTCATGAATAATCTGCGGATTGGTGTTCCCAGTAAAGGCCGCCTGGCGGAGATCGCTGGCGAGCTGCTCAAGGAAGCGGGCCTGAGCTTTCGCCGCCAAGAGCGGAGTCTATTCGCGCGCTGTCGCGAAGTGCCGGTCGATATCACCTTCCTGCGCACCGAAGACATTCCCGTACTGTGCGCCGAGGGGGCCATCGATATGGGCATTACCGGTGGCGATCTGTTGACCGAAAGCGGCACGCAATTGGCCAACCGGCTCGACTTGGGCGTGGGAGAATGCCGGCTGGCCGTCTGCGTGCCCGAGGACAGCTCGATTGCAACTCCGGCGGAGCTCGACGGCTGTCGCGTCGCCACCAGCTTTCCCAACGTCACCGGGCGGTTTCTGCGCGAGCACAAGGCCAAGGCCCACCTGGTCAATCTCTCGGGCTCGGTCGAAATCATGATCGCACTGGGCGTTGCCGATGCTATCGTCGACCTGGTCGAAACCGGCAGCACGTTGGCCGCCAACCGCCTGAGAGTCATCGCCGAGATCGGCCGCTATCAAACGGTGCTCGTGCAAAACACAGCGGCGCGACATGCGGAGTTGGCCGATCGCGTCGTGCGCCGACTCGAAGGAGTGGTGATCGCCCGCAGCTATTCGCTGTTGGAGTACAACGTGCCACGCACCAAGCTGGCCCTGGCGGAAAAGATCACGCCGGGCTTCAATTCACCGACGATCAGCGCGCTCGAAGATGCCGATTGGTGTGCAGTGCGCGTGATGGTGCGCCGCACGGAAGTGATCCAGATCATGGAAGAGCTAGAGGCACTCGGCGCCTCGGCGATTCTGGAGACTCAGATTACGAATTGCCGGTTGTAGTTTGTGAGTAGACGGCACTCTGGCCGTTCAACCAGATTTGCTCCACGGGCGCCGTTTTCGTGAAAAGCATCTCGTGCGGGTCGCGGACGTTCGAGTCCGCAAGACTCAAGATCGCTAGATTTGCGCGCTTGCCAACTTGCAGCGAGCCCGCGAGATTCTCGATACCCAGCGCGCGAGCGCCGGCTAGTGTGCCCAATTCGAGCACGGTCGACGGCCGCACTTCGGGATGATGCTCGGCTACGTGGCGCATTTCGGCCAGCAGGCTCAGGTCCGGGTTTGAAGCTCGGCTGTCGGTTCCCAACCCCACGGTTATGCCCAGCTTGAGCATCTTGGCCAGAGGGTAGGGATCGTGGCCAAAGAAGTGATGGGTGCGCGGGCAATAGACAACGGCCATGCGGGCGGCATGAGCGGCGATGAATTTCATTTCCTTCGCATCCAGGTAATTGCCGTGCACGACCAGTGCCCGAGGTGCCTGAGCCAATAGCTGCAAGTATTCGAGAATGCTCGAATGTCGAGCTTCAGGCCCAGGATCCCAGGAGTTCAGATCACCCAGCAGTTCGCGAAACGGACCGCCACCGCAGCGCAACAGCTCCAACTCCTCGCGAGATTCCGCGAGGTGCATCGCCAACGGCACTTGGAATTTCTGGCTAAGCGCAACCAAGGCAGTGAGCAATTCGGTGTGGACCGTGTAGGGCGCGTGAGGACTGAGGCCGGGCAGTATTTGCGGATCATTAGTGCTGGCCGACAGAAACTGCTCGGCCGCGACAGCCGTCGTGGCCACGCGATCGCGAGTCGGTCCGATCGATTCGAAGAACATCGTGACCCAGGGCATGTCATTTCCCACGATGCTCGGGTCGTGACGCCAATCGGTCGTGGCGATTTCACCCAGCCCAGTCGTGCCGGCCAGCAGGCTCTCTCGCAAACCCAGTTGAACCGCATGACCCGCGTCGCCGGCCGCTGCCTGGCGGTGCGCGATCACCTGTCGAATCCAATCCGGCAGCGCCATGCCTGGAGTGCCCAGGGGTTGTGGCAAATCACTGAACTCCAGGTGCGTGTGCGCATTGACGAAGCCCGGCAGAATGGCCACGTTGCCCAAGTCTTGCACGGGGCAATCCAATGGTTCGGTGCCCACGCCAATGATCGTGCCGCCACGAATCGTGACGACGCCATTGGCAATGGGCGGGCTCGAAACGGGGAAAACGAATCGTGCCCCAAGCGCTCGCGGTGAGGATGGATCGAGCATGGGGTAAGCGGCTCCGAGGAGGTTTTTCGAGCGCCGCGCTCCTAAGCCGCATGCGCTGGGTGCGGTGCCGCTTGCAATTATCCACTACGATCCACTAATCACCAACCACTACCCACTATCAGCCGGGCTGCCAATGCGGCGATTGGTTGTCGATCGCCTCTTGCAATCTTTCTTCTGCAGTCCGTGAATAGGGCAATCTATGGAACCAGACCAGGATGGCCGCGCTCACCAGCACGCTGAGTGCAACGACAGGCCAACGGTACAGTCCCTGTTCCGAGTCGGCGCGCATCAACCAGTGAAGCCAATGGGTCTTATCGGCCAAGGCGGGCGTGACCTCTTTGGTGAGCAAGCCCAACGAGTTATGCGCCACGTGAAACAGCACTCCGGGCAACAAGCTGCCGGTCTGAACTGCCACGAACCCGATGACGACGCCCACGAGAAACGCAATCAGCGACTGTTGAAAAATGGCGTGTGTCGCTCCAAAAAACAGGCTGCTAATCACGATCGCGGTCCACTTATGTCCCATGCGGCGCAGGCCCGACAGGATGAATCCGCGGAATGCCAATTCCTCGCAAATGGCGGGCAGCACGGCCAGCACCAACAGCATGACCCACAGGTTGCCCGAAGTGGTTACGAGCCCATCGAGTTTTTTCACCAGCTCCTCGCTCAACGGATAAACTCGCAGCACGATGTTTTGCAGCAAATTGACCGCGGGGTGCAGCGTCAGAGCCAATAAGAAGCCGGCCAGTGGGGCCATCAGGAATGGTTTTCGCAGCAGCAATGTTTGCGCTGGGCTGCGGGTCAGCATGATCGTCATCAGCAAGGCCGGCGTCGCCACCACCACCAACTGAGTCACGGCAGCCAACATCGCAAAGTCATGTGGAGTTTCCGGGACGGGCAAGGCAAAACTCATGAAGAATCGCACCACCAAGATCAGCACGCCGCAGAGCATCGCTTCAGCGAAGCTGGGAGTGGCTTCGCGGTCACGCTTCAAGTGCTTCAGCCACAGCGATACGTCCCACCGTTCGCTTTCGCGGAACAGCACCGATTCGGTGTTGAATTGGTTGGTCGCCCAGCGGATTGCCATCCAGCAGCAGCACAGAGTTACCGTGACGACCAAGGGAATGTAGGGCAGCGCCTCTAAGTAATTGCCTTCGAGCATCGCTCGCAGCAGTAGCACGACACCGGTCAACGGAATGAGACTATTGCCCAAATTCAGTTCGACTCCCGGCGCCATGGGCAGAATGGTCAGGGGCATGACCACCAGCACCAGAGGCATCAGGTAGTATTGGCCTTCTTTCGTGCTCCGTGCGAAGGCGGCCACAGCCAGGCAAAGCGCACTGAACAACGCCGAAACTGGCACCAGGGCCAAGAACAACCAGACAATCGCCAAGCCTGGCGGCGGACCTAGATTCGGCAACTGGCTAAGCACGAACGAGCCGGTAATGGCCATGCTGGCCAGGTTCAAGATGGCCGTGGCCATGCTAAATAGCATGATGGTCAACAGTTTGCCCCAAACGATCTCGATGCGCTCGGCTGGGCTGCTGAGCAAGGTTTCCAGAGTGCCCCGTTCCTTCTCGCCGGCACAAAGATCGATCGCCGGATAGAACGCCCCGGTGAGCGCCCAAATCAGTAGTACAAACGGCAGGATCTTCGACCAGACCGCGGCCTTGTGCTGACCGTCCTCGGCCACATCGAGCGTCGTAATTTCGAACGGCTTGGCGGCCGAGGCGGGGAGCTGGCCGTCCTTGAGGTTTTGGCGGCCAATTTCTTCGCGCCAGTGGTCGAGCACGTCCGAGACGCGCCGATAGGCGGCCTTCGACGCATCTCGGGACAGATTCGGATAAATCTCGACGTTGGGAATCTTGAGATCCGCGCTCCCGCCCGACCCGTTCAATAGCGAGCTATGAAACCGCTCGAACTGTTCGACGAAATTCGGCGGAAAATAGACTACAACTTCGTAGTTCCCAGCGTGCATGTCGCGCCGCGCTTGTTCGAGAGCCTCGTGGGCCGCTTCGGGGTCGGTCTTCTCATGAGGCTCGAGCGTCAGTTGCAGCAAGCGAGCGTTCTCGGGCTCCGTGAACAGTTTCGTGGCGAACTGGCCGTCTTTCACCAACGGTGGCAGGCCCGTGCCGTCCGGCAGGCCGATCAATAGCACGCGAATCGCGTGCTCGCGCATGAACTGGGTCACTTGGAAGAAACTCATTCCCAGTAGCGGGTAGAGCAGCAGGGGCAGCACGGCAATCATGAACAACGTGCGCCGGTCGCGCAATTGATCGCGGAATTCCCGCATGAAGATCAGTTTGATGTTCGACCAATGCATCGTCCGGCTCGAGCGATCTTCTAGCGGGAACTTTCGAGTTCGTGCAGTTCGTCATGGTTGTTGATCAAGCGGAAGAATAATTCCTCCAGGTCTCGCTCTTCGTGCTGTTCACACAGCTCCGGTAGAGTGCCTTCGGCCAGGATGTGGCCGCGGTGCATGATCGCGATCCGATCGCAGAGTTTCTCCGCTTCTCGCATGATGTGCGTCGAGAACACCACGCACTTGCCGTGATCGCGGAGCTCGGCCACGGTTTGCAATAGCGCCCGGGCAACCAACACGTCGAGCCCTGAGGTCGCCTCGTCGAAAATGAGCACCGGAGGGTCGTGGACGATGGCGCGCGCGATGGAAACTTTTTGCTTCATCCCGGTCGACATTTTCGCGCCCAGCACGTCGCGAATATCGTTCATTTTCAACCGCGTAAAGAGATCGTCCATCCGCTGAGCGAGAGGTTCGGTTGCCATCCCGTGCAGCCGGCCGAAATACTCGACCATTTCCCAAGCAGTCATCCGGTCGTAGACCGCGGTATTGGCGGACATGAAACCGATCTGATGGCGCACGAGCGACGGCTGTGTCACGACGTCATAGCCATTGACGGTCGCCGTGCCTTCGCTGGGCCGCAACACGGTGCTCAAGATCCGTAGCACCGTGGTTTTGCCGGCGCCGTTCGGTCCTAATAGGCCATAGATCTGGCCTGGCATGGCGTTGAAGCTCACTCCGCCCAACGCAAAAAACTTTCCGCGTTTCAAATCGGCATAATGCTTGGTCAGTTGGTGGGCATGAATCATGGTGCCGAGATGCCTAATGTAGCGAATAGTCCGACTTTGCCGCCGTAACCCAATGCGCAAACGGGTCTGGCGAGCGCGAGGAGTGCGCCTCGCCTTAAGGGTACCACATATTGCGGGTTGGGGTGCGTCAGGAGTAGCCGCCGAGGGGCCCAGGTCGCTTGGCGGTAGCTATGTCGGGCCGCGTATCCGCGAAGACGTGGCACGGCGTTGCGGCCTTAAGGAGAGCCGGCCAACGCTGGTTCCAAGGGCGCTTCGTCCACGAGTTGATAGAACACGTTCCGACGTCGTGGCGTGTAACCCAACTCCGCAATCGCGCCGCGCATTTCTTCGAGCGTAAGATAGTGTACCGTGCCAGCCGCCGCGACGACGTTTTCTTCGATCATCAGGCTGCCCATGTCGTTGGCTCCGTACAAGAGCGCCAGCTGACCGATCTTGAGACCTTGCGTGACCCAGCTCGATTGAATGTTGGCAAAGTTATCGAGATACAGTCGGCTGACCGCTTGCGTTTTCAGATATTCGAACGAGCCGGCCGGCGCGAGGTGGGCCATTTCATAACCGGGCTGAAAAGTCCAGCAGATAAAGGCCGTGAACCCGCCGGTCTCATCCTGCAATTGCCGCAATCGCTCGAGATGCTCGACTCGTTCGGCCAGTGTCTCGACGTGACCGAACATCATGGTCGCGGTGCTGCGACCTCCCAACTCGTGCCAAACGCGATTGACATTCAACCAATCGTCCGTGAGCACTTTGCCTCGGGTCAACTCTTTGCGAACGCGATCGACCAATATCTCGGCGCCGCCGCCGGGCAAGCTCCCAAGCCCGGCTGCCTTGAGTCGCTCGAGCACCGTCTTCAGTGGCAGCTTCGAGATCTTCGTGAAGTGGTGGATTTCCGGTGGGCTGAAGCCGTGAATATTAACCTGCGGAAAATGCCGCTTGATGTCGCTGAGCAACTCTTCGTACCATTCGAGCTTGAACTCCGGGTGCAATCCGCCTTGCATCAGAATTTGATCGCCACCCAGGTCGACCGTCTCCTGGATTTTTTCGAGCAGCACGTCGCGATCGAGCACATAACCTTCCGCGTCTTTGGGTTTGCGAAAGAACGCGCAGAAATCGCAGACCGCGGTGCAGATGTTCGTGTAGTTGATATTGCGGTCGATGTTGTAAGTGCGGTACTTCTCGGGGTGCAATCGACGCGTGACCGCATCGGCCGCGCGACCCAATGCCGCCAGGTCGTGGCACTCCATCAGCTTCAGGCCGTCGTCGACTGAAAGTCGCTGGCCATCGACCGCTTTATCCAGAAGTTTGGCAATCGTTGAGTCCAAATTCGACTCCGCTAGGGGCCAGGCCCAGTTGGACAGCTTTTTGATGAAACAGCGCTAGCCCTTGCTGTTCGCGCGGGCCCAAATAAAAGTGCAAGTTGTCCCGCAGATAGGAAAGACATTGCGGCCGCGTCAGACCGAGCGGCGCCGCTTCCCGCTCGGAGATTTCTTCGAGATGAGCCACTCCAGCGTCGCGCGCCTCGCCGAGTGCCACGTCCAGGCCATTCAGATCGGCCTCCGACCGCGCGACCCACATGGCGAACACGAATGGCAACTCGGCCCAGCGGCACCATTCGTCTCCCAAGTCCCACACTGCTTCAAAACGCCCGGGCGGCGAGTGCATGGCCCGATCGCCAATCAGCAGCACCGCGTCGGCATCGGTATCGCCCAGCGATTTACCGACCGCCAGAGGTTCGAGCAGAGGCTGCACGTCATAACGCTCGTTGAGCAAGATGCGTGTGAGCGCAATGCTCGTGCGCGAGCCTTCGTCCAACGCCAAGGTGCGAATCGCCTCGAAGGGCCTGCGGCTGTAAAGCTTCACGCTCAACACCGGGCCGCGACAGGCGATGCAGGCGTTCGACACGATCGTGTATCTAGGGTCGTGAAAAAACTCGATCGAGGGAATCAGCGCCACGTCGAGCTGGCCATCGGCTAGCTGGTCGGCAAGGCGACTGGGAAAGTCGAGGACGACTTCAGCCTGCGGCGCAAACCGGTCCAAACCGTAGATCAGCGGCTTCGTGTTGAGATAATTAACCGCTCCGATGCGAAGCTTCGCGCGGTTTGGCATCGATCAGGCCCTCGGGTCCATTGTCGGCCGCTTGTGAATCTTTTCACTAACTGTCATTATAGAGAGCCACGCCGCCGCGAACAGCCCAGCGATTTGCCCGTCGGTCCGGCTCGTCGCGGTTCTTCGTACCGCGCTAGAGCGCGGATTGACAACCCGTTTCCACCACACGTATGCTCCACGCGATGAAACCCATTGTTCAAATCTCGCTCGATATCACGACCAGCCAGGAAGCCCTCGAGACCGCCGAAATGGCCATGCGAGCCGGCGTCGACTGGCTCGAAGCCGGCACGCCATTGATCATTGCCGAAGGCATGCACGGTGTCCGGGCCTTGCGCCAGCGGTTTCCAAACACCCCGATTGTCGCCGACTTGAAGACCATGGATGGCGGCTATCTGGAAGCCGAAATGATGGCCAAAGCCGGTGCCACCCACGTCGTTGTGATGGCCCGGGCACATGCCGAAACGATTCGCTGCGTTGTCAAAGCAGGTCACGATTTTGGCGTGCAAGTGATGGGCGACAACATGGTTTGCGAAGACATGGTGGCCGGCGCACGATGGCTCGAAGATTTGGGCTGCGACTTTGTCATCCACCACATCGGCTTCGACGAGCGGCGCGGTATCGCTGCCCGCGGACTGCGCATGCCCAGCCCTTTGGACCAATTGCGAGCCGTCGTCGACGCCGTCAGCATTCCGGTGCAGGCCGTCGGCGGGCTGACATTGGAGCAGGCCGTACGCACGCCCGAGTATGGCGCGCCGTTGGTCGTGCTCGGTGCGCCGCTGACGATCGATGCCGATGCGTTCAAGACAGCCAGTGGCGACGTGGAAAGCTCGTTGCGGATGATTTGCGATAAAGTTCATAGCTATGGCGATGTTCCGGTAGGAAAGAAGAAATAGAATGACACAAGCAGCGGTTGTTAATTACGGGCCCCAGAAGCACAACGTTGAACTGCGCGAAATCGAACGGCCAACCATCGGTCCGGAAGACGTGTTGCTCGAAGTGGCCGCCGTCGGCGTGTGCGGCAGCGATTTGCACCAGTGGACCGCCGAGCATAGCTGGCCGGTCAATTATCCGGTCGTGCTCGGGCACGAATTCGCCGGCAACGTCGTCGAACTTGGCGAGCGAGTGCGAGGCTGGCGCGAAGGCGACCGGGGCGTCAGCGAAACGGCCGCCGTGATCGACCTCGACAGCCCATTGACGCGTCAGGGACTTTACAACCTGGACCCCACGCGCAAGGGATTTGGTTACGGCGTCAATGGAGCGATGACCCGCTTCGTGCGCGTGCCTGTTCGTTGTTTGCATCACTTGCCCGACAATCTGCCGTTCGAGAGGGCGGGCCTGACCGAGCCGTGCTGCGTGGCCTATAACGCCGTGGCGGTTAACTCGAACGTGAAGCCGGGCGATCGCGTTGTGGTGCTCGGGCCGGGGCCGATTGGGCTGTTGTGTGCGGCGATGGCCCGGCTGCAAGGGGCCGAGGTGGCCGTCGTGGGTCTGGAGCGCGACCGAACGCGGCTGCAAGTTGGTGAACAGTTTGGCTGCACGGCGGTTGTGGATAACCTTGATGAGTGGGTTAAGCGAGGAGATGGTCTGGGGGTGGATGGCGTGATCGATGCCGCGGGCATTTCGGCGACGCTCAAGACGGCCATCGACATCGTGCGGCCGGCCGGCTGGGTGACGAAAGTTGGCTGGGGCAAGGCGCCCTACGGCTTTTCCCTCGACCCGTTGGTCCAAAAAAACGTCACGCTTCGCGGCAGCTACAGCCACAACTGGCCGATTTGGGAACGCGTGATTCGGCTATTGGCAAGTGGCCAACTCGACGTGCAAAAAATCATCGGCGGCATCTGGCCGCTCGACGATTGGCACGAGGCGTTCGAAAAAATGCACTCCGGTCAGATCGTCAAGGCCGTGCTCAAGCCGTAGCAGTCGGCCGACTCGACGTTCTTGGTTCCCGATAAACTTCCGGCAACGGTTGCTTGCAGCATGCGGCTCAAAGACAAAGTCATCTTGGTGACCGGCAGCACGACCGGTATTGGCGAAGCGATTGCCCGGCGGGCGATTGCCGAGGGAGCCAAAGTTTTGGTTCACGGTCGCGACGAAAAGCGCGGCCAGGCGCTGGTGGCCGAACTTTCGGCCGGCACTTCTGCCAAACACGCCGCGCTGCACGTGGACGATATTGCCGACCCAGCGGCCCCAGCGCGAATGGTGGCCGCCGCGATCCGCGCCTTCGGCAAGTTGGATACCGTGGTCAACAACGCGGCCGCGGTCACCCGCAGCAATCTGGCCAACACGGAGGTCGCGCTGTTCGACAAGCTGATGGCCATCAACGTGCGGGCTCCGTTGCTTTTGATTCAGGCCGCCGCGCCGCATTTGAAACAGACGCAAGGCTGCGTGTTGAATATCGGATCGATCAACGGGCATTGCGGCGAGGCCAATCTGTTGGCCTACTCGATTTCCAAAGGGGGACTGATGACCCTCTCGCGCAATCTAGCGGACGCCCTGGGCCGCGACAAAGTGCGCGTCAATCATTTCAACGTCGGTTGGGTGCTGACCCCCAACGAGTATCAGGTCAAAATCGCCGATGGCCTGCCGCCCGATTGGCCCGAGCGCACCGATAGACCCTCAGGCCACTTGATCAAGCCCGAAGAAATCGCCGCGGCGGCCGTCTATTGGATGGGCGACGAAAGCCGGCCGATAAGCGGCACCGTATTGGAACTAGAACAATTTCCCGTGATCGGCCGCAATCCACCGAAACAAGTAGGGGCTAGGGATTAGGGGTTCGGGACTAGGGATCAATGACAGAACCTTGGCCGTGCTCCTTTCTTCCGCCCCAATCCCTAACCCCGACTCCCTACTCAAAAATGCCACACCTCGCTGCTTTTCCTAAAGCCTACATGGATCCCATGGTCATTGATGGTTCGATGACCATCCGCCAGTGGGTTGATCTGGCCTCGACGCTCGATATCGATGGGCTCGAGTTCTATTGCGGTTTTTTGGAGCTGAAGGACCGCAAGATGTGGTCCGAGTCGCGAAAAATGGTCGAGGCCAAGGGGCTTTCGATTCCAATGCTTTGCTGCTCGCCCGACTTCACGCACCCCGATCCGAAATTCCGCCAGCAACAAATCGACCTGGAAAAAGGCTGGATCGACATGACCGTCGAGCTCGGCGGGCAATTCTGCCGCGTGCTGTCGGGCCAGCGCCGCCCGGAAGTTTCGCGAGCCGATGGCTTGCGCTATGCGGCAGAAAGCATCGAGGCTTGCATTCCACACGCTGCCGCCAACGGCGTGACGCTGATCATCGAAAATCATTACAAGGACAACTACTGGCAATATCCCGAGTTTGCCCAAAAGATCGACGTCTTTTGCGACCTGGTCGACAAAATCCACTCGCCCCATTTCGGCGTCAATTACGATCCGAGCAATACGTTTCTGGCCGGCGAAGATCCACTCGAGTTGCTCGAACGGGTGAAAACGCGCGTGGTGACGATGCACGCCAGCGACCGCTATTTGGCCGAAGGAACGATCGAGGACTTGCGCCGCGAAGAGGATAGCGTGGGCTATGCCGCACGTCTGCGCCACGGCGAGATTGGCAAAGGCATGAACGACTACGATGCGATTTTCGGCACGCTGGCCAGTGTTGGATTCGACGGCTGGATCAGCATCGAAGATGGCGTGGACGGCATCGAGCAGCTCGAGCGCAGTGCCGCTTTCTTGCGCCGAAAAATGGCTCAATATTGGCCGAAATAGCCGAACGGCAAATTACCTGCTCACTGGCGCGGCTTCTTCATGCCGCCTGCGATGCTTGCAGTCGTGGCGTTTGGCGGAGTCAATTCTCGCAGCCAGCACACGCTCGATTTCTTCGGCCGACATGTTGCGCTGGATCATCTCCATTTTGAGCGTGGCTTCCATATCGTCCCGTTGCGATTTGCGAGAATGATCCGCGAGGACTTTCGTGATCACGATCGCGACGATGC
>JAYVCO010000433.1:0-12715 GCA_043749935.1 Planctomycetia bacterium | reverse complement strand
ACGGTCGGCGTGGGGCCGAATTGGCCGCACCTGGAGGGGATCGCGGCCCATTGGGACAAGAACACGAACGCGGCCGCGGCGTTCGATCAGTGGTTTCTAAACCTGTTTCCGCGCGCCAAGGAGTTTGTTTACAACGGCGGCGGATATCTGACGTTGAGCTTCGTGCCCTCGCTGGCCACGATGATTTTCGGCCTCCTCTCGGGCGAGCTGCTCCGCAGTACCCGGACGGACCGGACGAAGTTCTTGGTTCTCGTCATTGCCGGCGTCGTCGGGTTGGCCGCGGGCTATGTACTGGATTACACCGGCGCCTGCCCGATCGTCAAGCGTATCTGGACGCCTAGTTGGACCCTGTTCAGCACGGGTTGGACCTGTCTGATCCTGGCCGCGTTTTTCGGAGTCGTCGACATTCTGAAATTCCGCTGGTGGACGTTTCCGCTGATCGTGGTGGGCATGAACTCGATCACGATGTACTGCATGGCCGAGTTGATCCCCGGTTGGATTCAACGCACGCTGAAAACCCACTTTGGACAGCAGATTTTTGAGTTGCTGAGCAAGCCGTATCAACCGTTTGTCGTCAGTGCCTGGACTTTGCTAGCGATGTGGCTGGTCTGTTTTTGGATGTACCGTCAGAAGATCTTTGTTCGCATTTAAGCGGTTCGCAGTAAATCTGTGTTGACCTTTTGGCCGGGCGCAGCGAACAATTGACGGACGATGATTCTCGATCCCCTTTCCCCGCCAGCGTCGAACTCGCCGATGGAATTGCCCCAGCAGCCTCGATTGCGCCGTGTCGAAAGCTTCCCGGTCAACCAGCCTGACGGGGAAGTGGTTTTCGCATTGCGCGATCCGGAGGGATTTGCCAGTCCGATCGTGCTGCCTCATGCGGCGGCCGTGCTGGTTTCGTTGATGGATGGCACTCGCACGTTGGCCGAGATTCAAGACGCCTTCGGGCGTCAATTCGGGCAACCGGTGGGTTTGGCGGATTTGGAAAGACTCATCGGTCAACTCGACGGGCGGTACTATCTCGATACCGGGCGTTTTCGCCACCGCTGGAAAATTGAAATGGAACTATTCTTCAATAGCCCGCGGCGGCCGGCAGCACACGCTGGCGGCGCTTACGCGGCCGAACCTGAGGCCCTTCGCCAACAGTTGGCAGGGTTGTTTACGCACGAGTCAGGTCCGGGTGCGCCGGGTGAAACGAGCGCCTCGCCAGGCGCGAATCGGCTGTGCGGGGTGTTGAGCCCGCACATCGACCTGCACCGCGGCGGGCCGGCCTTTGCCTGGGCATATAAGAAAATCATTGAAGAGAGTGACGCCGATTTGTTTGTCATTTTCGGCACGGCGCACAACCCGATGCGCAGTTTGTTCTCGGTCACACGGAAGCACTTCGAAACACCTTTGGGCACCGTGGAGACCGACAAAGCATTCATCGCCAAGTTGACCAAGAAACTGGCTGCGACGCCGGGCGGTCAGGAATTGAACCTTGCTGCCGATGAATTGGCCCATCGGCAAGAGCACTCGATCGAGTTTCAGGCAGTGTTCCTGCAATACCTGTTGGGTGACCGCCGCCCGTTCAAAATCGTGCCGGTGCTCACCGGATCGTTTCACGACTTCGTCAGCCAAAACAGTTCGCCGTCCGATTCGCCGCAGGTGGCAGCATTTATCTCGGCCATGCAACAGACGGCCGCGGAATACCCGGGCAAGATCTGTTACATCAGCGGCGGAGATCTGGCACACATTGGACAGCGATTTGGCGATCGAGCGTTTTTGGACAAGACGCGCTTGCAGGAGCAAGCCGAGAACGATCGCGAGTTGCTGGCCACCGCCTGTCGTGCCGACGCCGATGGATTCTTCCGACACATCGCCCAGCAGCAAGACCGCAATCGAATCTGCGGCCTCTCGCCCACGTACACAATGTTGGAAGTCATGCGGCCAAAACGGGGCGAACTGCTGCGTTATGACCAGGCCGTCGAACTAGATGGCACTTCGTGTGTAAGCTTTGCCAGCCTGGCGTTTTATCGCGAGTAGGCCATATTAGTTCGCCCGGTAAAGAGCTTTCCCTTCGCTGCCCTTTGCTCTAAAATCCGAGCTTTGGGTCCTATCTGATCTCGAACCGTGAGCGACTTTGTTGGTGAGTGAAAACAAGATCCACATTATCGGGATGGGCGACGACGGGCTCGACGGCGTGACGGCCCTGGCCCGGCAGCTTGCCGAACAGGCCGAGTTGCTGATTGGGCCCGAGGCCACGCTGGCCAAGATTCCAGCGCTCAAGGGCGAGCGAATGGTCGTGGGTAGCAATCTGGATGAAGTCGTCCAGCGCATCGGCCGCGCCGGCAACAAGCGCATCGTGGTGCTGGCTTCCGGCGACCCGCTGTTCTACGGCGTGGCCCGCTATCTTTGCGACAAGTTGGGCAAGTCGCGGTTCGAAGTCGTGCCGCACGTCAGCAGCATGCAACTGGCCTTCGCGCGCGTCAAGGAAAGTTGGGAGGAGGCGTTTCTCACGAATCTTGCCAACCGCCCGCTAGACCAGGTGATCGAGAAGATTCGGGTCGCCGGCAAGGTTGGCCTGTTCACCAGCGACGAATATCCGCCGAAGGCCGTGGCCAAGGCGCTTTTGGATCGTCGGATCGATTATTTTTCGGCCTACGTTTGCGAGAACCTCGGCTCACCCGACGAGCGGGTCACGCAAGGCGAACTGGCCGAAATCGCCTCACAGGATTTTTCTCCGCTGAACGTGCTGGTGCTGGTCCGTCGGCCAAACGCTCCCGATCGGCGCAGTGAGGCGATTGGCCACCGGCTGTTCGGTAATGCCGATGAAGCTTTCTTGCAATCCAAGCCCAAGCAGGGGCTGCTCACGCCGGCCGAAGTGCGTTCGATCGCGCTGGCGGAAATGGATCTCGGTCCCACGAGCATCGTGTGGGATATCGGCGCGGGCAGCGGATCGGTAGCCATCGAAGCGGCGCAAATCGCCTCCGGAGGCTCTGTGTATGCCATTGAAATGGACGCGGAAGATCATCAGTTGATCACCGCCAATGCCGAGAGCTTTGGCGTTGCCAATCTCGTGGCCATCCATGGCCGGGCACCCGAGGCCTGGAAAGAGTTACCCGATCCCGACAGCATTTTCGTCGGCGGCAGCGGGCGAGAAATCAGCCATGTGGTCGAGCTGGCCTATGCACGCTTGCGGCCCGGCGGCCGGCTGGTCGCCAACGTCGGCAGCATCGAAAGCGTATCGGCCGTCCACGAAACGTTGCAGCGGCTGGCGAAAGACGTGAACTCGTGGATGATCAATATCGCCCGCGGGACTTATCAACTCGAACGCGTGCGCTTCGAAGCCCTGAACCCTACGTTTCTGTTGAGCATCGTCAAGAGCGGCCCGATCGCCCGAAAGAGCAAGTAATGAGCACGAGCGAGTACCCTCAGCTCGATGTGATTGCTGTCGGGGCCCACCCGGACGATGTCGAGATTGCCTGCGGCGGCACGCTGGCGAAGCTCGTGCGGCAAGGCTATCAGGTCGGCATCATCGACCTGACCGATGGCGAACCGACGCCAGGCTCTCCTGGACCGGAGGTTCGTTTGGCGGAGGCCAAAAAGGCCGCGGAGGCGCTGGGTGTTCACGTGCGCGTGCAGCTCGATTTGCCGAACCGCCGGCTGTTCGACACGTTCGAAGCACGCGTGGCGCTGGGCAAAGAGCTGCGGAAATATCGCCCGAGGCTGGTTCTCGGTTTTGGCGAGAAGACACCGATGGCTTCGCCCGATCATTGGCAGGCGATGCAAATCACGGATGCCGCCGTGTTCTACGCGCGGCTCACCAAGTGGGATGCGTACTTCGACCATTTGCCGGTCCACACCGTTTCGGCCCAACTCTACTACACGCTCGGTTTCGGAACGCTCGGGCTGCCGCCCGCCGCTGGCCATCTGGTGGTGGATATTGGCGACACGCTGGACACAAAAATCAAATCTGTCCGCTGCTATGCCACACAGTTCCCGGCGGCGAAAGAATTCATTTACGAGAAGATTCGCGCCTCCGCGATGCACGATGGCATTGCCGCGGGCTACGAAGCCGGCGAACTATTCGCCAGCCCGCGCACGCTCGGCACTCGCGACCTAGTCCACTTCCTGTTTGGCCAAAGCCCCGCCGACGCGCCGCGCAAACCGGAAGTGCGATAAAAGAACAACGTGTCAGCACCTTGCCGCTTTTAGTTCAGGCAGGAGTTGGATCCACAAGGGCGAAGCGACGGCCTCGGTAATGGGCAAAGGGAGTGGCGCACCATCGAGACCAGTTACACTCATTGACGCGCACTGCAAAAAATGGGTTTTGGCGAGTGTATCGTAGGAAAAACAACGAAATATACTTGACGTCCCTCAGGCGACTCAGTATCCTCTCCCCAGTAGTTTCAATTCCCTCAAGTGACCACGGTACCGCTGCTGGTTAAACCAACCCGCTGAGTTTGACCTTTTCTTTCAGCGGTTCCAGTCCCATCAAACGACTTCGTTCGCGCGTCTTTAGTCGCGAACTGCGGATTGGAGCGCGTGCTCACCTTCTATCTCGCCCGGGAATTACTATGAATCCAAGCCAATGGCGTATGCGGGTCGTCGCGTTAGCAGTTCTGGTCGCTGTATTTCATTGCACCAAAGTCGGAGCCGACGTGCTTCATGGCGTCGGCGTGATCGGTGACGGCGGCGCGAGCGGTGCGACGACGGGTAAATATCCGGGCATGCTCAGCAGCCTACGCAACATCAATTTTGGCGGGCCGAGTCTAACGTATAATCTGGCCACCTCGGGGGCCACGTCCTCGCAGGTCATCGCCCCCGGCAACCAAGTAAGCCAGTTGGTTACGCAGGTTCAAAACGGCAACGTCACCTTGGCTTACGTGGCAATCGGCGAGAACGACATTTTTTCGATCCGCACGTCGATCGCCAATGGCAGTTTATCTGGTGCGGCATTGCTGTCAGCCGAGAACACCTTGGCTTCCAATATCGAAAGCGGCGTGAGCTCGTTATTGAACTCAGGAGGCAGGGTCGTGCTCGGCGGCATAAGCGACATCGTGTATGCGCCGATCGCGGCCTCGATCCTGGCCGATCCGATTCAAAAAGGGCGGCTTGAAGATGCATTGAGCGCGGTCAATTCTCAACTGATCGGTTTTTCGGCTCAAAAGGGTATTCCTTTCATCAACTTCTTCGGCCTGGAGAAGCAGGTGTACGAATCGGGACATTTCGTGATTGGCGGCGTCAACATCAGCTTGACGACCTTTGGTGCTGATCCCCACAATTTCTTTCAAGACCAATTCAATGCCGGCATCGCGATTCGTGGGGAAATCGCCAACTTGTGGTTGCAAGCCACGAACATGGGCTATGGCACGAACGTGCCGTTGTTGACTGATCAAGAGATCTTGACTTTGGCCGGCATCGGCAATGAATTCCAGCACGAAACGTTTCTTGGCGCCGTGCCGCTGGCTCAATTCGTGATCAACGTGCCGGAGCCCTCCAGTTGGTTGTTATTGGCCGTGGGACTTGGTGCCTTGGTAGGCTGCGCGCGTCGCACGAAACGTGCCAAGAGCAGCTAAACTCGCCAGGTGAATCAAAAGGGGATTGGAGGTCAGGAACCAATACGCGACTAGGTTCCTGACACGCCCCTTCGCACACCTCTTTTAGCAACGATACTGGCGCAGCGCTTGCAGCACCGCTTCCAGATCGGCCGGCAAGGGCGCGACAAACTCGAGGCTCTCGCCCGTCGTTGGATGGATGATTTTCAATCGGCGCGCGTGCAAAGCCTGGCGCTCCAAAAGCGGTTCGGTATCGGACGCGTCGCGGCTGATTTCGCCGCGGGTGATCGTGGCCCGGCCGCCGTAGAGCCGGTCGCACAAGACGGGACAGCCGATGCTAGCCAGGTGCAGTCGAATCTGATGCGTGCGGCCGGTCTTGGGCAGCACCTTGATTTCCGCGAAACCATCGAATCGCTCGGCGACTTCGTAGAACGATTGAGCCTCGCGGCTGGTCGTATGATCGCGGCGAATGGCCATTTTCTCGCGCTGATAGGGATGAGCGCCCACGGGCAAGTCGATCACGTCGCGATCGAGATTGGGCGCGCCGATCGTGATGGCGAAATATTCTTTTTCCACCGTGCGTGATTCGAATTGCGCGGCCAGGTGCATGTGGACCGAATCGGTTTTGGCAACGACCATCACGCCGCTGGTATCGCGGTCTAGTCGATGCACGATGCCGGGCCGTGTCGGACCGCCGTGCGAACTGAGCTGGTCGAAATGAAACTGGAGGGCTGCGGTCAATGTGCCGGCCCAATGTCCCTTGGCCGGATGCACGACCATCGCGGGCGGCTTGTTGATGACCGCAATCGCGGCGTCTTCATAAAGAATATCGAGCGGGATGTTTTCCGGCTGAGGCCCTTCGCGGTCCAAGGCCGGCATCACGATCGAGATGCGCTCGCCAGTGTGCAAACGATAGGCGGCCTTGACCCGCTTGCCATCAACCGTCACGCCCGCGGCGTTGATGACCTTGCGCAACAGAACGCGACTATAGCCGGAGAACTGTTGGGCCAGAAACCAATCGAGCCTCGCACCTGCTTGCGATTCGTCGACGACCATTTCGATCGGGTCGGCCGAAAGTTCATCGCTCGACATAACGCTAGTTTTCCGCGGCAGTCGCGCACCCGAAGTGCCAAAAAGTCCGGACTGCCGATTCCATAGCGCGGGCCGCGCCGCCGGTCGTGCAACTTAGATCTAGTCGTGCTACTTGGATTCTGGTGCCGGTTCGCTCGATGCCGCTGGAGGCTCGGCAGGTGTTGTAGCATCCGGTGGTGATTCTCCAGGCGGGCTCTCTGCGTTCGATCTCTCTGGGCTCGATTCCGTGCCAAGCGAGGGTCCCGTCGTTTTATCGCCAATGCTCGAAGGCAACTTTGCGGAGTTGCCATCCAGCGGCTCCTTCAGGAAATCGGGACGCACTCCGGGAATGCCCGGTTCCTTCGAGACTGGCCGCGGCGGTTCGTATTTGGCAAACCAGTCGTAGAATTTCTTCGTATTCGGTTGTTCCAGATCTTTTGCACGCTCTTTGGCGGGAGCGGCAAAGGGGCTGTCAGGCCACTGCTCGGCGATCGAGCTATATTCCTTGCGCGCTTCCTCGAGCGTTCCCAGCGCTTCGTGGGCGCGTGCCAACCCGAAAGTTGCGCGCTGCAAAATCGTGGGCTCGCTCGATTCGAGCATCACCGAGCGATACCGGTCTGTCGCTTGCTTCAATTCGGAACGCGCGTCCGCTTTTTCCGCAAATAGCCGACCGGTGCCGTCGCTAAGTTGAATGTCCGCCAATACCAAAGAGGCCCACTGGCCTACCGGCAGGGTTGGGTAACGTGCAGCAATATCGCTTAAGGAATCGCGCGCATCGCGGCTGTTCAAGGCGTCGAAATACTCAGTCCACCCGTCGGCCTCGCGGCGCGTGTTCTGAGCGGACAAGTAGCCCCAAGCAAACAACCCCACCACGACTGCCACCACGAGCGCCAACCCGGCTCGGCTGTAGGGCTTGGCGGCGTCGATCCAGTGGGCCAGTGTGTCGGCCAATTGATTGGTTTGCAGCTCGTGGCGGCGCTCCGTTTTCATGCTCTGCCTTCAAATACGCGGGACAAAAAGCAACAGGCCACAACGCGCGGCTGCGGCCCTGGCTCGAAGAGACTCGGACGTGAAGTATAGGTCCGCGGGCCAAAACAGGTCAAGGCCGCGACGAACCGAGCAAACGGCCGGCTTCCAGGGCTTTTCGCGAGCGATGTGGGCCGCTACAAAGGTCGCCGCGGCATTTGGCGTGGGTACGGAGGCTCTTCGGCCGCCGGCAGCGGATCGGGGAAGTCCTCGGACCAGGACTGTCGCTCTTCGTCCGTGGCATAGTACCGCAACCATATCGTGGGGTCGCCTCCGACGTCGGCGCAGTCCCAATGCAGATAGTTGGCCGCCGAATCGATCTTCTTCTCAGCGCAAGGCAGGATATCGCGATAGACGAGGCAATACAATTCGCGGTCTGACAGATGATCGGTAAAATCGAGCAAGATCCTCCGCTCGAACAAACGCTGGATCGCCGCCCACAGTAAATCGTGCAACTGCTGATTGCTCAACCCGTCGGGATGCGGAAGTTTCAGCTCGGGATCGAACCACTGGCCGATCGGCAGAATCGGCGCACGCTCCCAGGCTAGCATCGAAGCCAGGAACTCGTTTTCCATCGGAGTCGGCAACTCCTCGACATTCACGCTGCGAATCGATTCGTCGAAGTACGGTTCCAGTTGGTCCCGCAATTCCGCGTTTCGCAGCAAATGTTCGACTTCTTCGGGCCGGGGTTTGTGATTCGTGGACATCTGGGCGCAGACCTTGGGGCAATATCCAAAATTAGCGAACTCGGTCATCTCCAGTCTTGACTTTAACAACAAACCACAAGCGATCAAGTATAATCACGCCGGTAACTTGAGTAGATTTCCATCGTTCTAGTTCACATTCGCTACGACTATGAATGTCACGCCGGCACAATCGTTAGAATTGGAAAAGTCTCTCCACAATCGCCTGTCTGGCGAGGTTTTTTTCGACGAATATCATCGCGCTCTCTACAGCACGGATGCCAGCATCTACCAGATCATGCCGATCGGCGTCGTCTTGCCGCGCTCTCGCGACGACGTCGTCTGTGCCGTGCAAGCGGCTTTGGAGCACAACCTCTCGCTTGTCCCGCGCGGCGGTGGCACCAGCCTTTCTGGCCAGTCGATTGGCGCGGGCCTGATCATCGACTTCAGCAAATATATGAATCGCATCGAGATCGATCCGACGTCCCGCACCGCGCGTGTGCAGCCCGGCGTCGTGCTCGATCAACTGAATGCGGCCGCCGCTCCACATGGTTTGCAGTTTGGCCCCGACGTGGCCACCAGCAGTCGTGCTAATGTTGGTGGCATGATCGGCAACAATTCGGCTGGCGCACGTTCGATCTGGCACGGCAAAACCGTCGACAATGTCATTGAACTCGACGTCGTTTTGGCTGATGGTTCGACCACTACATTTGCTCCGCTCACGCCAGAGCAACTGCAACAGCAGCAAGCGCGCACCGACCTTGTCGGACACATACACCGCGAAGTTCCTCGGATCATCGCGGCCAATCGCGCTGAAATCGCCGCTCGCTTTCCGCCGATTCTGAGGCGCGTTAGCGGCTACAACCTCGACGAATTCGTGCCGGAATGCCGTGGCCGGTATCCCACGCCTCGGTTGGTTGAGGGCGCACTGGCCAGTGAGGCCGCGAGGTATCCGGGCGCATCGTTCAACTTGTCGAAGCTGCTAGTTGGGGGCGAAGGAAGCCTGGGCACGATCACCGAAGCACTCGTGCACTTGCTGCCGTTGCCCAAAGTGCGCGGCATCCTCGTGCTGCACTTCGATTCCATGGCCAATGCCGTCGCTTCAGTTGGCGCAATCCTGTCGTGCGAACCCTCGGCGGCCGAGCTTTTGGATGGGTTGATTGTGCGGTTGGCCCAGAAAAGCCTGGAATATCGCAACTATCTCGACTTTGTCGTGGGCCAGCCAGAATCGCTGGTGCTGGTCGAATTCAATGGTGAGCGCGCCGAAGAGGTTCAGGCCAAGGTCGACACACTCACCGAGAAACTAAAGGGGCAGCCTGGGTTATTTCATATCTTGCCCGCACTTGAAAAGAAACAGTGCGACCACGTGTGGGCCTGCCGCAAGGCGGCGTTGCCATTGCTGCTGGGATTGCCGGGCACGCGCAAACCGGTTGCGTTTGTCGAGGATGGCGCCGTCTCGCCCGAACACTTGTCGCGGTTTGTCGAGCGCTTCGGCGAAATCATGGCGCGGCACGAAACCGACGGCGCATTTTACGGCCACGCGTCGGTCGGCTGCTTGCACATTCGACCCATGCTCGACTTGACTCGGCAGATCGACATCAATCGGCTCCAACAGATCTCTCTTGAGGTGTGTGACCTGGTGATGGAGTTTGGCGGCGCCATGAGCGGCGAGCATGGCGACGGGCTGGCGCGCAGTTATTTGAACGAGAGACTGTTCGGTTCGCAGCTCTACGAAGCTTTCAAACAGATCAAAGCCGCGTTCGATCCTCACAATCGCATGAACCCTGGCAAGGTCGTCGATGGTCCCAGCCCGGTCGAGAATCTGCGCTACGGCACGGCGTATCGCACGATGGACGTGCCTACGACGTTCGATTTTAGCCGCGAGGGCGGGTTCTCTCGGGCCGTCGAGCTGTGCAATGGCGCGGGCGTCTGCCGAAAACTTCAAACCGGAACGATGTGCCCTTCGTTCATGGTCACTCGCGACGAAGAGCACAGCACTCGCGGGCGAGCCAATGCCTTGCGAATGGTGCTCTCCGGCGCACTGCCGCCGGAAGAATTGACGGGCCAGCGGCTATTCGACACGTATGACTTGTGCCTGCAATGCAAAGGCTGCAAAGCCGAATGCCCGTCGAACGTCGACGTCGCCAAATTGAAAATGGAATTCCTGAACGGTTACTATCGCAAGCACGGCGCGCCTTTGGGCACGCGACTGATGGCCAGGGCCTCGACGATCAACAAGCTTGGCTCGGCGCTGGCGCCGTTTTCGAACTGGGCCACGAAACTGCCAGGAGCCGGCTGGTTAACCGAACGGCTGTTGGGCATCGACGCGCGTCGCCCCTTGCCACGCTTCGAGCGCAATCATTTTCGCAAATGGTTCGGCGGCACGCGATCAGAAACGAATGGCAGGCGCCAGCAAAAAGCGCGCGGCCCGATCGTGCTTCTGGACGATTGTTTGACAAGCTACTGCGAGCCACACGTGAACCGGGCGGCGGTGCAAGTGCTCGAAGCGGCCGGCTACGAAGTTCACCTGGCCGGTCTCGAGTGTTGCGGGCGCACTTGGGCGTCGAAAGGCTTCTTGAGCGAAGCCCAGGCTCTGGCCCGTCGCAATATCGAACTGCTTCTCCCCTGGGCCCAGCGCGGCGTACCAATCGTCGGGTGCGAACCGAGTTGCCTCCTGATGCTCGTCGATGAGTACCAGGATCTCGTGCCGGGCGAGGCCGCGCGGATCGTCGGGGCCCAATCGGCACTGATTGATACGCACCTGGTACAAGCCAAAATCGACTTGCCGCTCCGTGCCGGTCCGCAACAGATCGTGCTACACGGACATTGCCATCAGAAAGCGCTTGTGGGCACTCAAGACACCCAGGCAGTGCTGGCGATGATTCCTGGCGCCAACGTGCAACTGGTGGACTCCGGCTGCTGCGGCATGGCCGGCTCGTTCGGCTATGAGCATTACGAAATGAGTATGGCCATCGGCGAGCGTGTGCTGTTCAAAGCGGTTCGCAATGCGCCGCAGTCGACGATCGTCGCGCCCGGTTTTTCCTGTCGCCATCAAATTGAGCATGGCGCCGGACGGCAGGCCAAACATCCGATGCAAGTCATTGCCGATCAATTATGAAACGGAGAGTCGCACGGGTGGGGCCATAAGCCTTTCCCGTTTTTACGGCCGACCGCGTTCCATTTCCGAGATTTTTTCCACGCGGCGCGCGTGGCGACCGCCCTCGAAGTCGGTTTTGAGCCAGATTTCCACCATGCGGTCGATCAGCTTCTCGCCGAGCATGTCGGCCGACAAGCACAGCACGTTGAGGTCGTTATGGCGGCGGCTCATTTCGGCCGTCAGGTCGTCGTGGCAGGGAGCGGCACGCACGCCCGGGAATTTGTTGGCCGCAATGCACATGCCGATGCCGGTGCCGCAGATCAAGATGCCGCGGTCCACCGCGCCACTTCCGACCTGGCTGGCCACGATCGAAGCAATGTCGGGATAATCCACACTTTCGTTCGTATGGGGTCCCGCGTCGATCACCTCCTGATTCAGACGCTTCAAGAGTTCAACGACCTTGTTCTTGATCGTGAAGCCCCGATGGTCACTGCCGATGGCGATACGCATGGCTAATTCTCCGAGGCGATTCAGACGGCTGGCTCAAGGGATTCGGTTAAAGATCGAGCTCTGGAATGCGCTTGGTCAGTTGGGTTTGGATTTGTTCGGCGCAACGCTGGTAGTATTCGACCGGACCGCCAATCGGATCGGCGATATCCGTGGAGTCGTGACTGAGCACCAGGGTGCGCGAAGAAGCCTCGGGCCACTGGCCCACGATGGCCTGGCGATGCGAGCGTGTCATGGTCCAAATGATGTCCGCGTGCCGGACCAATTGCGTCGTGAGCGGTTGTGATTCGTGATCGGACAACTGCAAACCCATCTTTTCCAAAACAGTAACCGCTTCCGGGCTGGGCCGCGCGCCCATCATCGCCGAAATGCCGGCCGACATGACGATCACTCCACGATCGCCCAATTCGTTGACTCCACACCCGAGGCGGTCGGCGATCATTTTGCGACAAATCGCTTCGGCCATCGGGCTACGGCACGTATTGCCCGTGCAGACCAACAGGATCATCAAGCTCGAAAGCCGTCGGAGCGTTTGCTCCGAGACGACCCCGGGCCGAAGGACTTCGAAATCTTTCGCGCCAACTTTCACGACTGTCGAAGACTGGCCAAGGCGACTGCGCCCGTCGTTCAGAATCAATTGTACAGCATCCCCCAAGGATTGAAGCACCTCTTCGGCGGTCACCGGCTCAGCCTCACCGGAAAGATTGGCACTTGTCAACGCCACGGGACCGACCTGCATCCGCAAGATGTCGAGCACCATCTGGTGGGCCGGCACTCTAAGGCCCACAGTA
>JAYVCO010000432.1:0-4108 GCA_043749935.1 Planctomycetia bacterium | reverse complement strand
GGCCCCGATCAGCGGGTGATGACCTTTGACGGCGTTGAGCACGTCGGTCACTTTGTTGTAGCGGGCGTTGGGACCGTGGTTGTGGATGGCGATGCGGATCTGGTATTCCTCGCACAACTTGTCGAGGCTCTCGAAAGCGTCTTCCGTCGGGTCGGCCGAAAGGTTGCGAATGCCCGCCTTCTTGGCAAACTCGAACCAACGACGATTGGCCTCGTGATCCTTGGTGAACGGATTGACGCCGTGCCCCATCATCTTGATGCCGAGCGCCTGCGTCTTGCTCTTCATGGCCTCGATGTCGGAATCAGACGAGGTGACATTGAAGTGGGCATTGAAGAATTCAATGGAGTGCAGGCCGAGGTTCTTGGTCTCCTCGAGCGCCTGATCGACCTTGAAATCGCGCAGCGTGTAGCTTTGCAGACCGAGGTTGAAGCCGCCGTACTTGTTGCTCGGCTCACTGGCGGCTCGCAGCAATCGTCCGGTCGAAAACGCGGCGGTGGTGCCCGCGGCCACTGTCAAAAACTTCCGTCGCGACCAAGGTGCGGCCATGATGTTCTCCAAAATAAATGCGTGGTGAGTATCGGTTGGTTGTCAGTTTATTGTTTAATAACTTAGCGGCCGAGGAACGCCCAGGCCGTCCGCCCATCTTAATCGCCGTGAATGATCGCGTACAGAAACAAAATGGGGCTGCCAACTGGGCTGCTCGAATTAATCCGCCGGCCACGGGGCTCCCGCGTCGATCCAGCGGCGGATGATTTCGCACTGGGCTTCGGTCAGCCGCGAGCCTTGATCCTTGGGCGGCATGACGATTTTGTCTTCGTTGCGCCCGGTAATGAACTGCCACACCAGGCTTTCGGCCGCTTTGCCCGGCACGATCGCCAGCGGTCCGCTCGTGCCCCCTTCGAGTGCCCGTTTGCGATCGTCAAGCCGCAAGCCCCCTTCCTCCTCTTTTGGGCCGTGGCACCGGAAGCAGTGCTTGGAGAAAATCGGTCGGACATCGCGAGTGTAGTCAAGTGGGGTATCGGCCGCAGAGGCAGCCAAAGCCGACGCAAATGGAAGCATGAGGACCGCGACAAAAGTCTCCGGCAAGCGGAGGTCACTACGACGGATCGCTCTGATACGCTGCACGTGTGCAAAGATCCTTGTGGAGTCAGATTCTAAAAACGACAAGCTAGGCCCGCGCCGTCTCGGGTCTTTGTACAGCTTGTTATTGTAATACGGGCCTGGAAAAAGCATTGTACTTCGCGTTAGGCGCCAGGTGGACAACCGCCCCCGATTCGTGGTGTAATAGAGCCTCTGCCTGATTGCCGACCTTCCCGCCTCTGAAACTCCTTGCCTGCCTTGCATTCATGGTAAAGCCCTCGCCCGGTCAGCGCTGCGAAACTCGTCGAATCTTGGCCCGCCGTTGGTTGTACCTGGCGATCGCGCTTGTGTGCTCGTCGCCAAGTTGGGCCGCGGATGCCGTCGACTTCAATCGCGACATCCTGCCGTTTCTCTCCGACCATTGCTATGCCTGTCACGGGCCGGATGCCGGGAAGCGCCAAGGGGACTTGCGCCTGGATCGCAAGGATGACGCGTTCAAGGAGCTTGCATCCGGCGGATTTGCGATCGTGTCTGGCAAGATTGACGAGAGCAAGCTGCTAGCTCGCATCGCGACGACTGACGAAGACGAGCGGATGCCGCCGAAGGAGGCCGGCCCGCCGCTCAAGCCCGCACAGATCGAAAAAATTCGCCAGTGGATTGCCGCGGGCGCCGGGTGGAAGGGACATTGGTCGTATCTGAAGGTCGAACGTCCCGGGCTGCCTCAGGCGAGCGCTCCGGCCTGGCCGCGCAACGGCATCGATCATTTCATTCTCAAAAAGCTCAACGAGCACGGGCTGAAGCCGTCGCCCGAGGCCGACAAGGCAACGCTCATTCGCCGCTTGAGCTTCGACCTGATTGGGCTCCCGCCGACGATTGCCGAAGTCGATGCGTTCGTGGCAGACGCTAACGAAGGCGCTTACGAGCGGCTGGTCGAGCGACTGCTCAACTCGCCCCACTATGGCGAGCGGATGGCGATCAAATGGCTCGACCTGGCCCGCTATGCCGACACCAACGGCTACCATGTCGACGATCATCGCAATATCTGGAAGTATCGCGAATGGGTGATCGACGCCTTCAATCGCAATATGCCGTTCGACCGGTTCACGATCGAACAAATCGCCGGCGACCTGCTGCCCAATCCGACTCTGGACCAGCAAATCGCCAGTGGGTTTCATCGCAACGTGATGGTCACGTCCGAAGGGGGCGCCGACCCGGAGGAGTATCTGACGAAGTATGCGAACGATCGGGTGACGACAACGGCCACGGTCTGGCTGGGCACGACGTTGGCTTGCGCCGAGTGCCACGACCATAAGTACGATCCGTTCACACAGCGCGATTTTTACCGGATGTATGCGTACTTCAACAACATTCCGGAAATGGGGCTCGACAATCGGCAGGGCAGTCCGGTGCCGAATCTGCAACTGCCCACTCCAGAGCAAAGCGCGAAACTCGCAACCTATCGGCAGCAAATCGCGGATTTGGAAGGCCGGCTCAAAGCCGAGGTGGCCAAAGTCACGATCGATCCGCCGACCGGGCCAAGCGCCACCAGCGAGCCGCAGGAATACGTCTGGCTCGATGACGAGTTGCCGCGGCAGGCATTGCCCGACGGCTCGGAAGCAGATGCTTCGTGGCATTGGGCCAGTTCGCCGCAGCCAGTGCTCAGCGGCCGAGTATCGAGCGAGCGGACGGCCACCGGCTTTGCCCAACATTTCTTCATCAACTCGAAAGACCGGCTCACGATCGCCAAAGGCGACAAGCTGTTTGCCCACGTCTATCTCGATCCGCAGAATCCGCCCCAAACTGTCATGTTGCAATTCAATGACGGCACCTGGGAGCATCGCGCGTATTGGGGTGCCGACGCTATTGCAGGGGGCACCGACAAAACGTCTAGCCGGTTGCCAGTGGGCGCGCTTCCTGAGACGGGCCGCTGGGTGCGCTTGGAAGTCTCGGCCGAAGCGGTGGGATTGTCGGTGGGAGACCCGGTGAGCGGGATGGCCTGTTCGCAATACGGCGGCCATGTGTTTTGGGACAAAGCCGGCGTGATCAATCGTACGCCCCAAGCCGCCAAATCATTCGATAGCCAATTGGCTTGGGAACTGGCGGAAAAGGACAAGCAAAAGAGCAAGGCACCGCAGCCGATTCAAGAGGCAGTCAAACTCGAAGAGGCCAATCGCACCGACGCTCAGCGCCAGGCACTGCGCGATTATTTCGTGCAGTTCGCTTACGCCAAGACTCGCCACCTGTTCGATCCACTCAATCAACAGCTCGAGGACTTGCGCAAGACCGAGACCGACTTGAACCGCGCCGTGCCGATCACGATGGTGATGCAGGAAAACGCGCAAATGCGCGACACGTTCGTGCTCATGCGAGGCGATTTTCGCTCCAAAGGCGAAAAAGTGACGCGCGGAGTGCCCGCGAGCTTGCCGCCGCTGCCAGCAGGCGCGCCGGACAATCGGCTTGGCCTGGCCCAATGGCTCGTCGATTCCAGCAATCCGCTGACGGCGCGGGTCATGATGAATCGCTATTGGCAGCAGTACTTTGGCACAGGGCTGGTCAAGACCAGCGACGATTTCGGCTCGCGTGGCGACTGGCCGAGCCATCCCGAACTGCTCGATTGGCTTTCGTCGCAATTCGTCACCTCCGGTTGGGACATCAAGGAGATGCAACGGCTGATCGTCGGCTCGGCCACTTATCGCCAGAGTGCCAAAGTGGATGCGAAACTGCTCGAGCACGACCCCTACAATCGACTGCTCGCGCGGGGCCCCAGGTTTCGGCTGGATGCCGAAATGATTCGCGACAACGCGCTTGCCGTGAGCGGGCTATTGGTGCGTACGCTCGGAGGTCCGAGCGTTTCGCCCTATCAGCCGGCTGGACTTTGGGATGAGTTGACCTCCGGCGACCGTTACACGCAAAGCAAGGGGAAAGATCTGTATCGCCGTGGCATGTATACCTACTGGAAGCGTTCGATTCCCTATCCGCCGCAATTGACGTTCGACGCGCCGAACCGGGAAGTCTGCACCGACAGCCG
>JAYVCO010000431.1:0-5440 GCA_043749935.1 Planctomycetia bacterium | reverse complement strand
CTATAACATCGATCCCAATCGCGTGGCCATCGGCGGAGTGTCTGCCGGGGCGATTACCGCGTTGCTCGAAGCGTACAATAGCCCTCCAGCCCACGTTGCCGCAAATGCTGTGATCGACTACCTCGGCAGCATGTATGGAACCCAGGGCGTGATTCAGCCGGGCGCTCCTCCCGCGTTCGTCGTTCACGGCACGGCCGATCCGATCGTTCCCTACCAAGGAGACGTGGACCTGGTCAACCAGCTCTCCGCGGTTGGCGTTTACAACGAGTTCTATCCCGAACCCGGTCTGGGCCATACGATCAACTTCAATCAGATCAACAACGGCCACACGCTGACCCAGAACAACATGATCTTCTTGGCCAACCATCTACTGGTGCCCGAGCCTTCGAGCCTGGTGCTGGCGGGGTTCGCGCTTCTAGCTCTTTTGCACGCCGTCCGACGGCGAGTGGCTTAGGTAGACCTCGGACCGATGGCGGTCCGGCGAGCCTGGCGGCCAACGCCCCTCGCTACACCGGACCGGCATCATGAGCATTGCTCTTTGACCGTGCCGCTCGCGCGGGCATACTGTTTGCTTTAGGGCTGCCAACACTCAAAAATGGCCATTCCTATGGCCAAATGCCCAATTGCTAAACGACGGTTGCTCGAAACATAAGCACCGCGTCGGTTCGTCGTGCGCCCAGCGAGGTAAAACCATGCAGTTCGACACCTATGAAACCGGCGAATTCTATGACGAGATGTTCGAACAGAACGGCGTTCCTCGGCCGCGGGCGAGAATGCTGGCGCAACGGCTAATGTCGCTTTCCGACGGCGAGTTGCAGCGCCGCCAGAAGGCCGCCGATTTGGCGCTCTTGAACATGGGCATCACCTTCAACGTCTACGGCCACGAGGCCGGCACCGAGAAGGTCTGGCCGTTCGATATCGTGCCGCGCATCCTCGACGCCAAGGAGTGGGGCCAGATCGAGCGCGGGTTGAAGCAGCGCATTCACGCGCTCAATCTGTTCATCGACGATGTCTATAACGACCGCCGGATCATTCGCGACGGCGTCGTGCCGGAGTGGCTGATCTCTTCGGGCAAGTGCCTGCTGCAGAAATGCGCCGGCCTGAAACCTCCCCACGGTATTTGGTGCCACATCACCGGCACCGACCTGGTGCGCGGCGCCGATGGCGAGTTTTATGTCCTGGAGGACAATCTGCGTTGCCCGTCGGGAGTGTCCTACGTACTGGAAAATCGAGAAGTGATGAAGCGGACGTTTCCCCAGGTCTTCGACGGGTCCTCGATTCTTCCGGTTGAGGATTATCCCGAGCAATTGTTGAAGATGCTGCAATACATCGCCCCGCCCGGCGTCGATGATCCGAATGTCGTGGTGCTGACTCCCGGCATTTACAACTCGGCTTATTTTGAGCATTGTTTCCTGGCTCAGCAGATGGGGGTCGAGCTCGTCCAAGGCTCGGACCTCGTGGTTTCCGAGGGCTGTGTGTTCATGCGCACGACCCACGGCTTCCAGCGGGTTGATGTCATCTACCGGCGCATCGACGACGACTTCCTCGACCCGCTAACCTTTCGTGCCGATTCGACACTAGGCGTGCCGGGGCTGATGGACGTTTATCGTGCCGGGCGCGTGTCGCTGGCCAATGCCCCGGGCACGGGTATCGCCGACGACAAGGCCGTATATGCCTACGTGCCTCAAATGATCAAATACTACCTGGGCGAAGATATGATCCTGGCCAACGTGCCGACGTTTGTTTGTGGCGATCCAGTGCAATGCGAACACGTGCTGGTGAACTTGGAACAAATGGTCATCAAACCCACGAACGAGTCGGGGGGATATGGTATTTTGCTCGGGCCCAGAGCGTCGCGCGAGGAACATCAACGATACCGTGAGTTGATTCGCGCCAACCCACGCAACTACGTTGCCCAGCCCATGCTCTCGCTGTCCCGGGTACCGACCATCGTTCAAGATCAGCTCGAAGGACGACACGTCGACTTGCGACCCTACATCTTGTTCGGGCAGGATATCTATGTATTGCCGGGCGGTTTGACGCGTGTGGCCCTCGAGAAGGGCTCATTGGTGGTTAATTCGTCGCAAGGAGGTGGCAGCAAGGACACCTGGGTATTGAAAAACGGTGTTCTCAATTAAAGCGACTGAAGTATGCTGAGCCGAGTGGCGGACTCCATTTTTTGGATGACACGGTACATCGAACGCGCGGAAAATGTCGCGCGTTTCATCGAGGTCAATATGCACCTCGCGATGGACTTGGGCACGGAAGGCGCGCGCGTCGCGGATCAATGGTCGCCGTTGGTGAGCACCACCGGAGATCACGAGTTGTTTGCCGAACTTTACGGCGAACCGGACCAGCGCAAGGCCATCGAGTTTTTGACGTTCGAGGAGCGAAATCCAAATTCGATCCTGTCTTGCCTGAGCGCGGCCCGCGAGAATGCCCGGACGGTGCGCGAGATGATCTCGTCGTCGATGTGGGAGGAGCTGAATAAGTTTTATCTCATGGTTCGCTCGGCCAAGGCAACCACCGACGTCGAGTATCAGGCGTACGACTTTCTCAACCAGGTGAAACTGTCCAGCCATTTGCTGGAAGGGATCACCGTCGCCACGATGTCACACGGCGAAGCCTGGCACTTTGCGCGGATGGGCCGGCTGCTGGAACGCGCGGACAAGACTTCGCGAATCTTGGATGTCAAATACTACGTGCTGCTGCCAACTGCGTTCGAAGTTGGCACTCCGCTGGACACCGTGCAGTGGTCGGCCCTGCTCGAGTCGGCTAGCGCCCTAGAAATGTATCGCAAACGGTTTGGCAGGATCCTGCCCGCCGATGTTGCCGATTTCCTGATTCTCGACCGCGAGTTTCCGCGAGCGATCCACTTTTGCTTGATCAAGTCCGAAGAATCGCTGCTCTCGATTACCGGCGGCGAGCGAGGCCGGTTTCGCACCGTCGCGGAGCAACGCCTGGGGCGGTTGCGGTCCGAGCTCGATTACACGCAAATCTCGGAAATCATCGATCAGGGACTGCACGAGTTCATTGATGCCTTTCAGATTCAGCTCAACAAAGTGGGCGAGGCCATCCATGACACGTTTTTCGCGCTGCGGCCGTTGTCGACTCGACTACACCCAGGCCAGCAGCAGAGCTGACCAAAAACACTTAAACTACGGATGTTGCTCAAGGCGATTCTTCAGAGCCCGAGCTGGCGCGTACGACGCATTGTGCTCGAGCGCCTTTTGTAGACTTTTCAAAGCGCCAGCGTGATCCTGTTCTGCTACCTGCACCAAGGCAATCTGGTAATGGACCGCGGCAGGGTCGGCCCCGAGAGGCAATGCGGCTTCCAGATCGCTGGTGGCCTCCACATAACGCTGCATTTCGGTAAGCAGCGTGCCGCGATGCAGCCTTGCGAACGCGAGTGTCGCATCGAGCTGTAAGGCCCGGCTAAAATCGCTGAGCGACTGCTCGCGATGCCCCAAGGCTTGATGCGCCAGTGCTCGATTATAGAAACACTCGGCGCTTTCGGGCGAGAGGGCCACACAAACCGAGGCGGCCGTCAAAGCCTGGTCGAAATGCTCGAGTCGGTACTCAGCTAGCGCCAGATAGAAATTCGGCCAAAAGGCATTCGGTTCGAGACCGATGGCTGTTTGCAATTCTAATCTCGCTTGCTCCCATTGTTCCGTTCGAAATAACAACCGACCCGTCGAAAAATGTTCCCACGCCGTTCGGGGCGCTAGATCAGGACTCAAATCGACTCGCGACGGCCGGGCGCTCTCGTCGGCGGAATACCGCTGGCGAGCCAGTTCAAGGATCGGGCTGGGCCCGAACACGTTCTGTGCCTCGTTCAACAAATCGATCGCTTCTAGCCTGGCCTGCGCAGCTTTTTCCGACGGCACGACGCGGGTCCGCAATTCGGCCCACAAAACTGCCAGGTCGAGCAAATCCGCGCGGGCCCGGCGCTCGGTTTCGACATTTGCACCCACCACGCCCTGCGGCATGACAATTTGGTTCCTGACTTCCCAGACCTTGGCGCAGCCCGCATCCAGCTCGCGCAGCTTGGCGGCAGGCACGGTCTCGAAGTCGTCGATGAAGCGCAGCCGCTCGACAAGTTGATGCAACGCGCCGGCAAGTCGAGCCCGCTTGGCCACCGATATTTTGTCCTGCAAAGCTTGTTTCAAATCGTTGCGGCCCGGAAACCAGCGGATTGCGTCCCAGCCGTTTTCCAATTGTTCGATGGCGAGGCCGTAGTCGCGGCCGTCGAGATGCTGTTGACCTTGCGCGAGTGCCAAATCGGCCTGCCGCAGGCGATCGCCGAGAAACAGCACCCCCACGCCACTCGTTACGGCGAGCGCGACCAGCGCGGTTGCTGACACCGCCAGTGCGTGCGGCTTGCGACGACGCCACTTTTGCCAACGTTCCTTGAGGCTGCGGTTAGCAACTCCGTGCAGCGGCAGATCCGCCAGATGACGCCGCAAGTCGGCCGCCAGTTCTCCGGCGTCGGGATACCGAAATCCGGGATGTCGCGCCAGGCACTTGTGCAGCACGTCCTCCAATCCACGACTGACCTCAGGATTCGCCTGACGCAGTTTGCGGCTCGACGTGGCTTCGTCGGCTGCCGGAAGCAGCCCGCTGAGGGACTCATACAACAAGACACCGAGCGAATAGATATCGGACCGACCATCCAAGCCAATCGGCAACGAGCTTCCTTGTTGCACGGCCTTGGTGGCCATCAGTTGCTCGGGCGACATATAGGCACGCGTGCCTCCCAGCCGCTCGATGGGCCCGCTGTCCGATTGCACTTCGGCCAAGGCCAGATGAAAGTCGAGCAACATGGGCTGGCCATCGCCCGCCAGCAGGACGTTCGAGGGCTTGACATCCAAGTGCACCAGGCCTCGTTGGTGTGCATAGTGCAAAGCGTCGGCCAGGCAGGATCCGATCCAACACACGGATTGCAGGTAGGTGGCGCGAGACAGAAAACGCAGCCCGGGTCCCACGAAATTTGGCACCGTTGGCGCCGTGTCGGGCGAGACGGCGAGCAGATCGACGATTTCCCGCCCCGATCGCTGCCCCGGCGCGTGGATTTTCATCGACTCGAGCAGATGCGCCCAACTCGTGCCACCCAAATAAGGCATGCACAGCGCGCGGATATTCTCGGCCGGGAAGTCCTGTACGAGATACAGCGGCACGATATGCGTGTGTTGCAGGCGGGCGAGCGACAAGTGCTCCTCGCCGCCACGCGGGGTGAGCTTGACCACCAACGGTCGATCCGAAAGAGCGGGTTGGGTCGCCAAGAAAACTCGACCTACAGCCCCGCGATCGATTTCATGGAGGAGCTGAAACTCGCCGAGTTGCTGACCGGCTTGAGGAAAGATCGTGGGAGCATGCTCTGGTTGCACCAGGTGGTGACAGTCCAAGAGAACTTTGAGCGCATCGTGCCATTGCGGAAATC
>JAYVCO010000430.1:0-7911 GCA_043749935.1 Planctomycetia bacterium | reverse complement strand
TTCAAGATCGCCGGCGTGGATCTAACGACGGCCTTGATTTCGGTCTTTCGCACGCTAGATACCCTCGGCAAACTCTGCGGCGCCAGCTCGGGAATCGATGCCGTGCTCGTTCACGGAGGGACCGAACTCAAAAGTCAGGTCGATATCGATGCCTTTGAAAAGCAGCTTGGCCTACAGGTACAATGGCACGACGGCCCGCAGCTCGATGGTAGCTCGATTGCCTTCGGCCTGGCACTGGGATGCTTTCAGACAAACACTCAAGCACTCGACTTGGCGCGCTCCATGAAAGCGCGAGAATCGCTTTGGACATTGTTTCCCTGGACCGAAGTGGCGGCGCAAATCGTCGTCGTGATTTGTCTCGGATTGTTCTTGTTGAATCGCAGCCAGGAGCTCACCACGAAGTTTGCCGCCGTGCGATCGGAAACCGATGGCCGGCATTGGCTTGGGGCCCAAACGGAACAACAACTGAGCAAGGAAAAGAAGGAACTCGAGCTGCGCGTGGACGCAATCCGCAAATTCCTCTCCACTCGCGTCGTATGGACGGCGTATACGCAAGATATTCCCTCGCGAATGCCCGCCAACACCACGCTCAATTCGTTCCAAGGGATTTGCGAGATGGAAAAGAAGGGCCGCAAGGACGACGTGGCCGTCAAACCCAAAAAATCATTCACCATGCGGATCGGAAGTCCGATCGCAAAGGATGGCGCGGCCCCGAAGGAAATCGACAATTTCCTCGACTCGCTCCGCGAAAACGCCTTGCTCAAGCGAGATTTTCCGCTGGTGGAACTGGCCGACATCAAATGGTATGAGCCATTCGTGGGCGCACAGCCGACGGCTTTTTATACCGTCGTGTGCCTGCCGAAATCCAGCAACTCGCCGGCAGCGCCGCCGGACGCGGCCAAGAAAGCGGGGCACTAACGATGAGCGCGACCGAGACTTCCGTCGGATTCAAGGAAAGCCTGATCGAGCGGCTGTACCATCCGCTCCAGTTGCGAGTCTTTGTCGCGGCCGTGGTTTTTCTCGTAAGTTATTGCGGCGTGTATATGCCGCTGGATTCGAGCATCATCGACACAACGCGGCGACTCACAAAAGAAGAGCAACGTTTGAGCCTGGCGCGGGACATCGAGCATTTGCGTGCCCAACAAAAACGATTTCACAATCGCGTCCCCACCGGTCTGGATACCAATGAATGGGTCGAGTACATGCTGGGAGAAATCCGAAAGTTGCCGCTCAAGCTGGTCGCCCTCGAAGCCAAAACTCCTCAAGAGATCGGCCCTTTCAAGGCCGTCGTGATCAATTGCGATTTGGAAGGGGCCTTTCACGATATGGAAAAGCTGGTTCGTTGGATCGAGTTCAATGAGCGCCTGTTCCGCATCGATACCCTAAGAATTGCCCCGCACCGCAGCAACAACGGTACGCTCACCATGCACATGGTCGTGTTGGGAGTGATGGGCTAATGCAATCACCCTATGCAAAACTGATTCCCACGGCGGTGCTGATCGCCATCCTGGCTTACCTGAGTTGGTCTTATTTGGAAGAGCCGGCTCCCCTGGGTCCACAGGCCAAGCTTCCAGAAATTGAGGCCAACCACTTGAGCCCGCCAACAATTCCCAACGCCGAACGCGATCCGTTTGGCGATTCCGTACGGTTTGAGCTGGCAGAGGTGCTTGTCCCTGAAAAGAAAGGACGTCACGCGGCCACCCAGCCGACGACTACTACTACGAAGACAGCCGACAGGACGCAGACGGCAAGTAATGCCTCCAGTGTAAAAGGAAGCCCAGGCACTGTTGCCAGTCCCAATCCTGGAGCGCCTCCGGCCCCTCCACGGGCCCCTGTCGTGCTCGATCAAAAAACAGGCGTTGCGGGAAAGCCCGCAATCGCCGGCAAAAATGCGGGGCAGAATTCCGCGGCCGGGCCAGTGCTCAACGCCACGCTGCTGCACGGCCAACAGCAAGTTGCTGTGATCGACGGCCACACTTACCGGCAGGGTGAGAGACTCGACAGCTCCAGTTCCGCCGAGGGATGCCTGATCGCGGAGGTTCATCACCACCGTGTGGTGCTCGTGCGGGACGGAAAGGTCGAGAACCTGACCTATGCCGACCGAGTGAGCAGCCCGAGCTCAGGCAAGGCTCAATCCGCCCAGCGGGCGGCTGGCCCTCAAAAAGGGAAAACCCCGCCCGCCCGACCCGCGGCCAACGCTCGTCCCCTGCAAACAAGGTAGAACGCATGAATTCGCAGCCCACTCTCACAGAGAGCCAACCACTGATCATAGAGCTGCTGTTGAAGCGAGAGCTGCTCGACTCGAAAAAGCTTGACGTGCTGCGCGAGGTTCAAAGCAAGGACGCCAGTCCGGTCGAACAGATTCTGGTTCAGAAGAGCCTGGCGTCGGGCAGCGATATCGCCTCGGCTTATTCCGATTACTTGATGGTGCCACTCTATGAGCCGCCCAGCGAAGGCCCGCCGGTGGATCGCGAGCTTAGCCGGCTGCTGCCGGAAAAGCTGTGTCGCGACCAGTTGATCGCGCCGATTGCGCTGGGAGCGACTCTGGATGTAGCGTTCGTATCGCCTCACGAAATGCTCATCGTCGACGAGCTGCAGCTCATCACTGGCTTTACGATTCGGCCGGTGATTTCCACCCGGGCGATCATCGAAGGATTGATCGAGTTCCTCTACAACTCCGAAGGAACGGGTTCCGATTTTACCGCCGGCGGTAACTTCGAGCAGATGGCCGAGGAAGAGGAGGGTGGTGGTGGCAAAGGCGATGCGATGCGGGACGACGAAATCCTGCACCTCGACCAGCCTCCACCGCCGGGACAAGACGGCCGCGTGATCCGGCAGGTGAATCAGATTCTGGAACAGGCCTTGCGCACCGGGGCCAGCGATATTCACTTGGAACCGTTCGAGGAGGAGTGCAAGATCCGGCTGCGAATCGACGGCATTCTGCACGAGTTGGCTCCGCCTTCACGCGCGCAATTCATTCCAATCGTTTCGCGCTTCAAAATTCTGGCAAAAATGGATATCGCCGAAAAACGCGTGCCACAGGACGGAGCCATAGCGCTCAAAAGCGGCGATAAACGAGTCGATTTACGCGTGAACACCGTGCCCACGGTCTACGGCGAAAAGATGGTCATGCGAATCCTCGACAAGAGCGCCGCCTCGCACAAACTCGTCAATCTGGGTTTTGACGAGCGGCAGTCGAAGGATCTGACCGAATCGATTCAGATGCCTCACGGCTTGATGCTCGTGACCGGACCGACCGGAAGCGGAAAAAGTACGACGCTCTATGCTTGCCTAAACCTGCTGAATGAGCCCGACACGAACATCTGCACGGTCGAGGATCCGGTGGAATACAAATTCACCGGCATGAACCAGGTGCAGGTCAAGACGCAAGTTGGTCTGACGTTCGCCGGTGCTCTACGGGCATTCTTGCGTCAGGATCCGGACATCATCATGGTCGGCGAGGTTCGAGATCAGGAGACCGCGCAAATCTGTCTGCGTGCCGCGTTGACGGGCCACTTCGTGCTGTCCACCATTCACACCAACGACGCGCTGTCGGCCGTGAGCCGGTTGCAGGATATGGATATCGAGCCGTTCTTGTTGGCGGCAACGCTGCGCGTGCTCGAGGCCCAGCGATTGATCCGCCGCTTGTGCAAGGAGTGCAAGGAGCCGTTCGACTGTCCGGCCGATTTGGCCAAGCTGCATGGCTTCGAGGTGGGCCAAATGATTTACCGGCCCAAGGGGTGCAATGTGTGTCGCGGGACCGGCTACAAGGGGCGAGTGGGCATTTTCGAAGTCGTGCGGATCACGAACCGCATGGGTGAATTGATCCAGAATCGAACGCCTCTGCCGCAGATGCGCGAGGCCGTGCGCGAGCAGGGTATGAAGCTGTTAGCCGATAGCGGACTGGACAAGGTGCGGCAAGGTTTGACGAGCTTGGAAGAGGCTCTGAGCGTCTCGATGGCGGGACACGAATGAAATTAGTGCGATTTGGAACGTTTTGCAAGTTAGTTAACACGGCGCAGCAAAGGCGAGGGAAATGTCAGAGTTGCGAACTTATGAGCGAGTAGGGTTCCTGTGTCACCTCGAGCTGGTGGTGTTGCCAGACGGCGTGCCACAACCGGCAAGTTCGCTCGACCTCAGCATGGGTGGCGTGGGGGTGATTACTCAAGCGGGTTTCTCCGTAGGACAGTTGGTGGCAGTGACGTTCTTCCTGAAGGGGCCGGATGAAGCCAAGGTCCGCGTCACTGGGCGAGTCGCTCGCCTGGCGGCCGGTGGCGACGCGAATGTGCTGGGCGTTCAATTTCTAAGTCCACTGACCGAAGCTGAGTTTCCGCGGTTGGTGGGCAAACTGTTAAGCCTGTAATGAAAGACGACGACTATGGCCTTCGAAGACTGGTTCATCGCCCACGCTCGCGTTTCGAGCAAGCCGCACAAGGCGGTCAAAATGGACGACAAGATGACTTTTTTCCAGCAGCTATCAACCCTGATCAGCTCGGGTACTCCGCTGCTGCAGGCGATCAAGATTTCCGCCGAGCAGAGCCAAAGCCTCCGCATGCGCCGAATTTTGGAAGAAGTCGCCGGACGGGTTGCCGCGGGTAGCTCGCTCCACGGCGCCGCCTCCAACTTTCCACAAGTGTTCGAACGCCACTGGATCGAAGTGATTCGCACCGGAGAAATCACCGGCAAGATGAGCGCGGTGCTGTTGGAATTGAATGGGCAGATTCGCGATTCGAGAGAAACGCGGCGCAAGGTCATGGGCGCTCTGATGTACCCGATGATGCTGATCATTTTTGCCATTACCGCCGTCACGGTCATGCTCTGGCTCGTGGTTCCCACGTTTGCCGCGATGTTCAAAGACATGGGCGCCGAGCTTCCAGCGATTACTCAATTCGTGGTCGACGCGTCCAATCTGCTCGTCAAGTACGGGATCTACATGGTCCTCGTCATGATCGGCATGGTGTTTGCCGTGAAGAAATTCATGAAAACCGAGACGGGCAAGCGGCGCGTCGGCGGCGTGGGATTGGCGGTGCCTTTGGTGGGTCAACTAATGGTCGAAACGGCCATGTACCGGTTCGCGTCGAATATCGCCTTGCTACTCAAGAGCGGAATCCCCATGATCGAGACACTGCATGCATTGGAGGGCGTGTTCCATGCCAATCCGATTTATCGCGACGCACTCGGTCGCGTGCAAAGTCGTGTAGCGTCGGGCCGCCCTTTGGCGAACTCACTGGAAGAGACCGGGTTGTTCACCACGATGATGACCAACATGGTTCGCATCGGCGAAGGGTCCGGGCAATTGGCCGCCGTGATGGATCAAATTGCGCCGTACTACAAAGAAAAGATGGAAGGGTTGGTCAGCAAAGTCACCAAGCTGATGGAGCCCATCATCATCATCGGAATGGGCGTGACGATTGCCGGCTTGATGATGTCGATCTACATGCCGATGTTCGAAATGGCCGGCAAGGTACATTAATCCAACTTCTCAAATTGCTTTCCGGGTGAACTATGAAACAATTGATTCCGCGTAAATTTGAGCGAAAGCGAATTCTTGGCGAGGCTGTCCTGCGGCCTTTGCCCAATGGCGCGCCTTTGCCAGCGCAAGTGTTGGACCTGGCCCAAAGCGGACTGGCGATTTTCACCGGTCGCAGCCTGGCACAGGGAGAACTCGTGGAAGTGAAATTCCAGGTCCGCCCCGCGGCTGGCGGTGGCGGCCTCGACAAGCGCGATGGCCGTGTCGTGCGAAGTCGCTCGCTGGCCGACGGGAATGTCCTGGGAATCGAATTCACTCAACCGCTAAACGCCGACGAACTATATCAACTGGAATCGCATTGGGTGCGATCGTGATGGGCGAATCCAGGCGACCGCATCGGTTGAATCTTACGGACAAGGCGCGGCCCGCAGCCGGCTTTTCGCTGATGGAGGTCATGATCGTGTTGACCGTCATGAGTGTGCTCATTGCCATGGCCGCTCCGTCCTTTCAGCGCGCCCTCGAACAATCACGCGCCGACGTGGCTGGTGCCAACCTACGAGCTCTTTGGTCGGCAGAAAGGCTTTACTGGCTCGAGAATCATGCATACACGTCCGACCTGAATCAACTTCAGTTGCTCGGCCTGCTCGACCCGACGGTTGTCACGGCCAGCACGGTATACGTCTACGCCGTCACGACCGCTGATGACAACTCGTTTACGGCGACGGCCACGCGTGTTGGCAGCACGGTTTGGAGCGGCAACTATATCGTGGACCAAACCGGTGCCACCATCGGCACCATCGAGGCCGATGGCAAGCCGAGCATCCTACCTGGATACCAATGAGCCATGTCGCGATCCGGAAATCAACATCGAACTGGGGTTTCGTTGCTCGAGATTCAGGTCGCATTTGTCCTGTTCGGTGTCGCACTGGCGGGACTAGCGCCGTTGAGTGTGATGCACCTGAAGCAATTGCGAAAGATCGAGGATCGACTCAGCGATAAGAATACATACTATCTTTCACCATCGAGCGATCTCTGGGCTCGCAAACTCGGTGCGGCCGCGCAAATCGCGACGGTCCCCGGTCCAGGGCAGGAGGCCAGTGCCAGCAGCGCCGTTCTTGACGTGCGGATCCTCTCGCTGGAGAGATCTTTTTCTGGCCAGGAACTGACAGTTCACATTTCAGTCATGCCGAGTGTGGAATGAGAAACAAGAAACCAACTCATTGCCGCCCGGGGTTCACCTTGGCTGAAGTCATGGTGGTCAGTTTTTTGACCACGATGCTGGCGCTGATCCTCTCGGAGGTCTGGGCTGGGCTCGGCCGACCACTGGTCGAGGCCACGGCGCGCGCTCAAATCGCGCAAGAAGTGAATCTGGCGGCAGCCGCGTTGGCTCGCGACTTTGGCGGAACCTTACCAGGGGCCGACGGCCAATTAGGCGGGCTGGCAGACGGGAAACTAGTAGGGCACATAGAGCCTGCCGGAACCGCGCTGCGTCTGTGTTTCGACGGTGGCATAGCGCCGAATGGTCTGGCCGATTGGGGAGACCCGGACACCGTGATCACTTACGAAGTTCAAGACGGAAATCTGGTCCGCTGGAACGAAAATTCCGGCACTACGTTTACCGTCGCGCGCTACGTGCAACAAATGCAAGTTGCCGATGACGGCAGCGGAGTTGAGATCAGGCTCACGTTTGTCTATCGCAATGTGGACCGTACCTACACGCTAGTCGGGTTAGAGCCATGAGAAAACGCGCGTCAACCGGCGGGTACGCACTCGTGCTCGTCCTGGTCTTCATGGTCCTGTTGCTCTCTCTATCGGGCCTGGCTTTCCGGCACATCGGCGCTGCGCTTCGAATCGAATCGATTCGCGCGGCGCAGGACATCCGCGACGAAGGCAGCGTACAAGCTCTGGCCCTTGCCATGGCGCTCCTGGGAACCGGTCCGCCACCTTCCGACCCCTACGAATGTGGCGTAACGATCGAGACGGCCGCCGGCCCTCGCACGTTCGCGATCACGATGCTCTCCGAAGGTGAGTCTCAATGGGCCGTCCAGTCAGCGCCAGCCCAGGCCGATGCTGCTTTGCTCCCCATGCCAGAAACCTTCGCGGTTCCTGGCGAGTAGTTGGGTTCAGCCGCCGAATCGAACGAAGAATCCGATCACAAGAATCAACAGGCCGCAGACAATCGCCTGACCCCAATTCGGCGTGAGTTTTCGCTCGCGCCACAAATGCCCGAGCCACAGCCGAAGGTCCCAATGCTCGGCTTCGCGAAACAGGATTGCTTCGTCGTTGAACAGGGTCACTGCCCAACGTATTGCCAGCCAACAGCAGCTTAAAGTGACCGCCGTCACCAGAGGGATGTAGGGCCACGCATCGACGAAGTTGCCTTCGAGAATCGTGCGGAGGACCAACACCACACCAGTCAATGGAATCAAGCTATTCACAAT
>JAYVCO010000429.1:0-4806 GCA_043749935.1 Planctomycetia bacterium | reverse complement strand
AACCTGAAGTGGCTGCGAGGATTGGGGCACGACTTTCCGCATGCCGGTAACGACGTGGGGATGTCTTCCTCACCGGTGGTCGTTGGCGATCTGGTAATCGTGCAAGTGGAGTGTCAAGGCGATTCATTTGCATCCGGCATCGACAAGAACTACGGTGAAACCCGCTGGCGCATCGATCGCCCACGGGAAGCGAATTGGACTTCGCCGGTCGCAATGTCCGGCGAAAAGCCCGGAGCGAACGTCGTCCTGTTGCAATCCCCGGCCCACATCACTGCGCATGAAGCTGAAACTGGCAAGCAGATTTGGGAGTATCGCACTGCGTGCGAAGGAATTCCGTCTTCGACGGTGTCTGGTGGCCTGATCTACGTGCCCTCAAAGGGCATGACCGCGCTGCGACCTTCTTCGAGTACTGAACCCGAAGTGGTTTGGAACGCGTCCGCTCTACTTCCCGGCGCAGCCAGCCCGATAGTCCACGATGGCCATCTGTTTACCATCAATCGCGCGGGCGTTTTGGCCTGCGCAAATACGGCCGATGGTCAGGTCCTCTGGCGGGTACGACTCTCGGGTGAGTTCTGGGGCTCGCCGGCGCTCGTTGCCAACCGTCTCTATTGTTTAAGTCAGAACGGGGCGGCCCAGGTCGTTGAAATTAGCGCCGATGGCAGCCGCGGCGAGATTGTCGGCAAAGGTCAGTTGGAAGGGCCTATTCAATGTTCTCCGGCCATTGCTGACGGTGCGTTGTACGTCCGTAGCGACCGGCACTTGTGGAAGATAGCGGCTCCCTAGTGCCGCTTGGTCTCATGGTCGAATACCACGTCCTCATTGATCCGGCGGAGTCGACTCAAGCATCGTGCGTTCGAGTATAGAAATCCAACCTGCCACTGGGCCACTGCATGCAACCGTGCAGCCGCCGGGCTCAAAAAGTTTGACAAATCGCGCCCTGGTCTGTGCGGCGTTGGCCGACGGCACCTCCAGATTGACGGGCGCGCTCGACAGCGAAGATACCCGCGTGATGATCGAGGCGCTGCGCGCACTCGGGCTGGAGATCGTCGAGGACCACGATCGCGAGTTGATTCAGATTCGAGGTTGTGCGGGCAACATCCCGGCCAATTCTGCCGATATTCATGTGGCGAATAGCGGCACCACGATCCGCTTCTTGACGGCGATGGTGTCGTTGGGGCACGGCACTTTTCGCTTGCACGGCACGCAAAGAATGCACGAGCGCCCCATCCAGGATTTGCTCGATGCTCTGGGGCAACTAGGAGTTGCGGCTGCGAGCGAGGCAGCCAACGGCTGTCCGCCAGTTGTGGTTCATGCGGATGGCCTGCGGCTCAGTCGGGCGTCTATTCGTGGTAACATTTCCAGCCAGTTCATCAGCGCGTTGTTGATGACCGCGCCGTATGCAACAAGCACGCAGGATTCTTTACCGTTTGAGATTACCATCGCCGGCCAACTTGTCTCAAAACCGTACGTCGCCATGACGTTGGCCGTGATGGAATCTTTCGGAGCCCGCGTGGAACACGATGACGAGCTGCAAGTGTTCCGCGTCGCGCAGAAGGGGTATCGAGCTCGGGACTATCAGATTGAGCCTGATGCCTCGGCGGCAAGTTATTTTTGGGCTGCCGCGGCAATTACCGGCGGCAGCGTGCGCGTGAAGGGCCTAAACCAACAGAGCCTACAGGGCGACGTCCGCTTCTGCGATTGCCTGGAGAAAATGGGTTGCGAGGTCCGATACGATCGCGATGGCATTACCGTGCAGGGCAAGCCATTGCGAGGCGTCGACGTCGACATGAACGCCATCAGCGACACGGTGCAAACCTTGTCGGCCGTGGCCCTGTTTGCCCAAGGCCCGACGACAATTCACGGCGTCGCACACATCCGGCACAAGGAGACGGATCGGATCAGCGCGCTCGTAACCGAATTGCGAAAGCTAGGCGCCCTGGTCGAAGAGCGAATCGACGGATTACGGATCGTTCCGCAGCCGCTGCACGGGGCAAGGATCGATACCTACAACGATCACCGGATGGCCATGAGTCTGGCCCTTGTGGGCCTGAACATTCCGGGAGTAATAATCAACGATCCGGAATGCACCGCGAAGACCTATCCCAAGTTCTTTGCGGACTTGCAGGGTTTGCGCGCCTAAGCGACCGGCCGCTCGCGAAACTGTTGGATTGACTCAAGCAGTTGGTCCGCGCGCCGCAGCAGATCGGAGTCCGATTTCGACGGGCCTAGCGTGCTTGCCGGGTCGCAGGCCTCAAAGCGACCATGACAATGTTGGCAGACCACTTGCCGCCCCAAGTACTCCACGCAAACTTGCAGAGTCCTTCCGCAGGTCGGACACTCCTGGACGAAGTACGTAGACCGTGACATGATTTCGGTACCTCCCTTACCTTGCCCAGTTCCAATGCGCTAATATCGTAAGCCAGAACAGCCGTTTATCCAAATAGATTGTTTTGCAAATGACCAGAGAGCTTGTGAAAGAAGTCACAATCCGCGAATCCAAGCTGTTTGGAGAGTTGGGGAAAGCGAAAACGCACACTTCGGAGTTCTTTCACCTCTGACCGTCCGCGTCACATCGAAGCTGTCCATGTAAGAGGCGGCTACACGCAGGAGGTTCGCCCCGTTGCCTCGCCAGTCTGCGCCGAATGGGTTAGACTGAGAAAGATTGGCCTCTAACTCTCGATGGACCTACATGAGCGTGATTTCCGGCCCGCTATGGGAAACCACCCCTTCAACGTAATCGTGGTCTTGTTTTGGCTGGCAACCATGGGCTGGTTGACCGTTGCCAAAATCCTGCCTCCTTTGCGTGTGGGCGAACCGCCCAGTTATGTTTCGATTCTCAAGGAAAGTCTCGATCAACCGCCCGTCTGCTGGAGCATCCGATTACAGGACCGATCGATCGGCTGGGCAGCGACCAGAGTTGCGCGGCGCAAAGACGGGATTACGGACCTTTGGAGTCGAGTCTATTTGGCGGAGCTGCCGCTAGACGACCTCGTCCCGACATGGGTTGGCGCCGTGTTGAGACCAATGCTACGCAGCCTTGGGCCCATGGACGTCGACAAGAAGAGTCGGCTGATCGTCGATCCGTTGGGCCGTCTCGTTGGGTTTGAATCGCGGGTGCGCGTGGCCAATCTACCCGATGCGATCAAGATCCAGGGCCAGATCGAAGGGGCGTTGCTGAAAATGGCCGTCCAGTCCGGGGAGGCTTCTTACAAGCTTGAACGATATCTGCCGCCGGACGCATTGATGACCGACGAGCTGTCGCCTCAGACGTATCTGCCGGGCTTACGAGTGGGGCAAACCTGGACGGTCCCGCTCTACAGTCCGTTTGGTCCGCCGAGCAGCCCGATGGAAATCCTGCAGGCGACCGTCGAACGAGAAGATCCAATGACTTGGGGATCTCAGACGATCAATAGCCGGATCATCGTCTATCGGAATGATCCAGGTTCTGGCCGCTCGAGCGACGAAATACGTGGTCGAGTTTGGGTCCGGGACGACGGGATGGTATTGCGCCAGGAAGTACACGTGTTCAAATCCCGTTTACAATTCGTTCGCCTTCCTGAAGTGGACGCTGAAGGAATCTGGAAGACTTTGGGCGACGATTGGATGGGTAATCTACCCAGCCAGGTGGCAAAGAAACTGCTCCAGCAACTCCAAACAGACGCGTTTTAGGATCGCGCGAAAATGCGCCCTCGCTGCCGGGTCGAGCAGTGGTTGGTGTTCGCCGAGCGAGATGGCATGATTCAATTCGAAAACGTGACTCGCAAATACGGCAATAAAACTGCCGTTGACGATTTGAACCTCGAGATTCCCTCCGGCCAATTGTTCGCGTTTCTCGGACCGAATGGAGCAGGGAAGACCACCACGATCAAAATGGTCGTAGGGTTGTTGCGTCCCAGCTCCGGAACGATCCGCTTGTGCGGTCACGATGTGACGGCGAACAATGGGGCTGCCAATCGTTTGCTAGGCTATGTGCCCGACGTTCCTTATTTATACGACAAGCTTTCGGGCAGCGAGTTCTTGCAGTTCATTGCCGAGATGTACGGCATGGATTCGCGCAGCGCAGCGCAAAAGATCTCCGAGCAGATTGATGCCTTTCAATTGCAGGACTTCGTTGAAGACCTCACTGAAAGTTATTCGCATGGCATGAAGCAGCGGTTGGCATTCGCCGCGGCGATGCTGCACGATCCCAAGGTGCTTGTCATCGATGAGCCCATGGTCGGCCTGGATCCGAGAAGCGTTCGATTGGTCAAGGATCTGTTGCGAGCCAAGGCCGCCGCGGGCCAAACGATCTTCATGTCGACGCACTTACTGCCGATCGCTGAAGAGATCGCGGATCGAGTTGGCATTGTCGACCAAGGACGACTGCGATTTCTCGGCACGCTCGATCAATTGCGAGAACGCCTGGCGACCCATGAAACCTCGCTCGAACAGTTGTACTTGAGCTTCACGGCAGGCGATCTGGCGGCTCGACAAGGTGTCGGGGCTCCACCTGACGCGCGAGGATCGTTGCCCAAGCAGGGGACTTCGTCGTGAGCACGTTTGTTCAGCAAGTCTCGCTAGTGACCGCCGCGCCAAGCAGCGCGGAGGCGGAATTGAGTCGCCCGCTTTCCGAAAGCGCGGAAGCCCGGATGCTGTGGCGCGCGAGAGCCAAAATGCTCGGCACATCGCTACGGCAATCCTTGGCCGGGTCTCGGCTGCGAGTTTCGCTGGTCATCGTTTTAAGCTTCGTGTTTTGGTACGGCTTGTTTCGCTTGTTTTATAGCGGGTTTGAGTTCTTGAGCGTAACCATCGATCACCCAGTCACGC
>JAYVCO010000428.1:0-3887 GCA_043749935.1 Planctomycetia bacterium | reverse complement strand
TTGATCGTGGCCACCTTTTGGCCAAACACGTCGGCCTGGATCTGTCGCCACAGCGGGCTCTTGGAGCCACCACCCGACGCTCGAATCTGACGGACCGGCACGCCCAATTGCTCGATGATCGGCAGGCTCTCGCGCATCGCATAGCTGACGCCTTCGAGTACGCTGCGCACCATGTGCCCGCGCGTGTGCGCCAAGGTCAATCCGATGAAGCAGGCCCGCGCGTCGGGATCGGCGTGCGGCGTGCGCTCGCCCGACAGGTAGGGCAAGAAAATCAGGCCTTCGCTGCCCGAGGGAATTTTTGACGCCTCTTCCATCAGGATCGTATACGGATCGATCTTCGATTTTTTCGCGGACGCGATTTCAGCCTGGCACAAACGATTGCGAAACCACTGCAAGCAGCCGCCGCCCGAGAGATTCACCCCCATCATGTGCCACTTGCCGTGCACCGCATGGCAGAACGTGTGCAACCGGCCAGCCGGGTCGACTTGCATCGTATCGCTATGCACGAACATCACGGCCCCGGTGCCGATCGAAGTCGACAAGGTGCCTCGGCTCACGATTCCATTGCCAACGGCCCCCGCGGCGCAATCGCCGGCGCCCCCCACGACGACACACTCGGTCGACAATCCGAGCGCTTTGGCCGCGTCTTTCGTGAGCTTGCCCGTCACTTGTTCCGATTCGTAGCATTCGCCCAACAGGGATCGGTCGAGCTCCAGCTTGCTAAGCAACTCGGTCGACCAATTTCGCTTGGCCACGTCGAGCAACAACATGCCGCTGGCGTCGCTGACATCGGTGGCAAACTCGCCGGTCATCCGCCGTCGCACGTCATCCTTGGGCAACAAAACTTTGACGGTCTTGGCGAAGTTGCGCGGCTCATGGTTTCTCAGCCAGAGGATCTTCGGCGCGGTAAAGCCCGTCAGCGCGGGATTGGCCACCATGCGTATCAACTCGGCGCGGCCGCCGGCCCGACGCTCCATTTCGTCGCACTCGGCCGCCGTTCGTTGGTCGTTCCAAAGCAACGCTTTGCGGATCACGCGATTCTGCTTGTCGAGAAAAACGGAACCGTGCATTTGGCCCGACAGCCCGATGGCCTTGACGTCGGCCGGCTTGAGCTTGGCCTGCTTGACGACCGACCGCACGGTTTTCACCGTGGCCTGCCACCAATCGTCTGGGTCCTGTTCGCTCCAGAGGGGCTTCGGGTGATAGGAAGGGTAAGGGCTGGTCGCTTCGGCCAGAATTTTACCCCGCGCGTTCATCGCCAACGTTTTCGTGCCCGAAGTGCCGATGTCGATGCCCAGAAAAATGCTCATGATTCGTATTCAAGCCTGGATAACAAGGAAGTGGAACCGGGAAGTGAGCGGGATTGTACCCCGAGCGTCAGGGGCCTCGCAACGGTCGGGCATTCGCAAACTCAAGGTGGCGGTTGACCTCGGGCCGCCGAGGAATTTAGGATGCAGGAATCCATCGGAAAGCTTCTCAACCGCATTCCTGCGAGCAAGCATTTGATACGCTCCCGATTCACTCGATCTATCTGGCTCTCGCGCGGCTTCGTCCTGTGGGTCGGCTGCCTGGCCGGCTGCACACCTCAGACTAAAACCACAACCGACCAGACCTCGACGCCACGGACCGACGTCGAGTTGCAGTTGGTTGTCGTCGACGACCCCGCCATGGCCGAGGCCATCGACTCACTGCGTTCGGAATGGAAGGCTCGCACGGGCGCGAGCGTGACCGTGCGTCAGCTGAGCATCGCCGAGGCAACGGCCGCCGAGGCGCCCATGGGGCCGGCTGATGCCATCATTTATCCTTCGTATCTACTGGGACATCTGGCCGAACGCGACTTCATCGGTCCCTTGCCGCCGAGCTACGCACAGAACCAGGAATTGGCCTGGTCGGACACGTTTGAATTGCTGCAACTTGTCGAGACCCAGTGGGCACAAGCTCCCTATGCCGTTCCTTTCGGCTCGCCGGTGTTGACTTGCTTTTATCGTCCCGATTTGCTCGAGCGCATCCACCGCCGCCCGCCGGAGACCTGGACGCAATATCAAGAACTGGCGCAATTGTTGAATGACCGCAAGAATCTGGGCGACGCCGCACCGCCGGACGACGCCCCCTGGTTTGGCGCCGCGGAACCGTTGGCTCCCGGCTGGGCCGGCCGGGTGTTTTTGGCTCGCGCCGCGGCTTATGCGAAACACCGCGACCACTATTCGACGCTGTTCAACATCGAAACCATGGAGCCGCTGATCGCGGGCCCGCCGTTTGTTCGTGCGTTGGAGGAGCTCGCTGCCGCAGCCAAGCTGGGGCCGCCCAATGCGCGCGAGCTGGACCCTGCCGCGGCTCGCCGCGAGTTTCTCGCGGGTCATTGCGCACTGGCACTCAGTTGGCCCGGCCATGCGAGCGCCACACCGGCTGAGCCCACCGATAAAACCCCGGCGGTGGCGTTCATTGAGCTACCAGGCTCGACGAAGGTCTACGATATCGTCAGCAAGCTGTGGGACAATCGCGATGCGAATGAGAGCGTTCGCGTGCCACTGCTGGGCATGGCGGGTCGCCTCGGTTCGATCACCAGGCAATCGGCGCACGCCGAAAACGCCCTGCAACTCTTGAGCTGGCTGTCGGGCCAGGAATGGGCCGCCAAAGTCAGCGCCGCCAGCCCGGCCACGACGCTCTACCGACGATCGCAACTGCGAACCCCGCGACCCTGGGTGGACTCCAATATGGATGCCAGTGCGGCGCAGCAATACGCGGTCACCGTGCGAGACGCGCTGAACCGCACGGCATATCTCACGGTTCCAAGATTTGCCGGTCAGGAAAGGTATCTCGCTGCGCTGGACCAGGCCGTCGAACAAGTCCTTTCAGCACAGAAGTCACCCGCCGAAGCGCTAGCAGCAGCCGCAGCCCAATGGTCCACGATCACGCAAGAATTGGGACCAGACGCCCAGCGCAAAGCCTATCGCAAAAGTCTGGGTCTCGAGCCGTAAGCTGCAATCGCACGCGCCCAGCGTGTGGAGTCCGCCTAGACAATCCGGCAAGTCGTTTTTACAATGCAAAGTCCTCTCGCAGCCCGATGGGGCGGCAGAGTTGTTTCTGAGGGGCGGTAGCTCAATTGGGAGAGCGCTGCGTTCGCAATGCAGAGGTTGAGGGTTCAAGTCCCTTCCGCTCCACTCTTAAAGCCCTTCGTAACAAGCAGTTGCGAATGGCTATTTTTATAAGCTTTGTCGGCTTGCGACCTCGTAAACTTTTCCGTAAACCTTTAGTTAAGCGAAACGACTTTTTGGGACAGAGGATCGCCGCTCAGCGAGTGTCGCTCGACTCGGTTTTCGGATTCTGTGGTGCCAGGGCTTTTCCTCGTACCAAACCAACTACGAAACGCTCCCTCGTCCACTGAGCCCAGCCCCAGATGGAACCAAGCTCCAGGGTTTTTCAAAATAATTGATTCCGACGAAACTCTGCAACTCAACTCCTTCAAAGCCAATCAAGATTCGCCGGGCTTCATCTGGACGATCCGCCTGCCTACAACCGTGCATCGTCAATCCGAGGAGAGTTAGGGTAGCCAGCCATTGCGCCGTGCTGATGGCGAGGTAGGTCCGATGCAAGCTGTAAAACCCATGACCAGTCACGGCATGGGACTCAAATTCGAGTCGCTGATCCATGCGACCGTGAAGAACCGCAAGAGCCCCCAAGCTCACAACCAGGATCAGCCACAGCGTCCAACCGAGCCAAGTCGTCCGTTCACGCCACAACACAATTCCCCAGATCGTTAGGCACACGGCTCCAGCAAGGTTGAGGTGGTTGCTGACCGCCTGCGTCACGAACCCTTGCTCTAACTCCGATCCCAATACTTGAGCCCCGACCGTAATCACGACGGAGCCGTAAAACATGAAGCCGCC
>JAYVCO010000427.1:0-2230 GCA_043749935.1 Planctomycetia bacterium | reverse complement strand
CAAGCATGGGAAAGCCACGGGGCTTATCTTGGCCGGTAGTTCCATCCTACGCACGACTCCAATGTAATTGCAATAGAATTGCGCAAGTACTTATATAAGTATAGCTTACAAATTTCCATTTGGGCCGGATTTTCTGCCAAAAGGGGGTCTTGACGGGGCTTTTCTGGCCGTTTCCAGAGCCGCCGCAAGCGGCCCGACATCCGTTCGAAGGGTGCGTTTCAATTCGAGATCGCTAAGAGCCCCAACAGGATCGCCAAGAGGATCAATGCGCTGAGCAGCGCCGTCCAGATCCAATTCGATCGCACGCGCGGCTGGGAGCCGCGCAAAGACAGCAGGGGGTCGTCGATTGAAAGAGGCAATTTGATATCGTCTGGCGCGGCACTCGACCCGACTTGCACGGAGTGAGTTGCCTGGGCCGGCGCTAGCCAAATTGTTTTCTGCCACGCGTTCGATGGGGGGGCTACGATCGGCGGAGGAGTCGGAAGTTTTTCTTGCGAGAGCACGGCCGAGCCACCCGATTGTTCTGGACCTGGATTGAACACGTGGCTCTTTGAGGGGGACGCATCGGCCAAATTGCCTTTGGGCTCCGTGATCTTGGTTGGAAATCGAACCGTGGCGCGATGCAGATTAGGGTCCGTGTCTTGCAACGGGGACGAAAGTCGGACCGGTTCGATCGGCAAGTGCAGATCGGAAGCCGAACCGGAAACGATGTTGATCTTCGAACCAGCCTGCTCGTGAGCGCGGCGTGTGCTTGAAGACCGATTTTTGACCGCCACCAGGGTCTGTTGTCGCACCCTGCCAAATGCCACCTCGTTGTCCAGCCAGGCTTGCAGCGCGTCGCAGACTTCGGCGGCAGTTTGATAGCGATTCTCCGCCGACTTTTCCATCATCCTGCGGCAGATGGCCACCAGATCCGACGGGGCGTCGGGCCGGTCCAGCAAAATGCTCGGCGGCACTTGCTGCTGATGGGCGGCCATCCGCTCCATGGGCGTGCCCGTGGCAAACGGAGGATGCCCGGAGAGCAGAAAATAAAGCGTGCAGCCCAAGGCATAGATATCGGCCCGATGATCGACGGTTTGGCTGTTGACGGCCTGCTCTGGCGCCAGGTAATCGGCCGTGCCCAATACGTGCTCTTCCTGCGAAAACCCGGGCACCGCGCCCTTTCCGGCGGTGAACTTGGCCAGCCCCATGTCCAGGATTTTGACGGTCCCTTTCAGGTCTACCAAGATGTTGGCCGGCTTGATGTCGCGATGCACCATGCCCGCGTGATGGGCATGATCGAGTCCTGTGGCGGCCTGGGCGATGTAATTGGCCGCGGTGTAGTAATCGAGGGGGCCATCCTGACTGACTAGCGCGTGCAAGTCGCGGCCTTCGACGTATTCCATCACGAGGTAATGGATCCGGCCCTCGTTATCCAGATCGTAAGCACGCACGATGTTGCGATGATCCAGGGCGGCCGCGGCCTGGGCCTCGAAGTGAAACCGGGCCAGGTATGAAGAGTCGGCCACGCGATTCTGAGGCAAAACTTTGACGGCCACCCGACGTTGCATCAGCACGTGTTCGGCCAGATACACGCTGCTCATTCCGCCGCTGCCCAAGTGATCGAGTAGCTTGTACTTTCCCAAGAAGAACCCGCGATACCGGCCCTCGCACAGTTTCCTGCGCTGCCACTCCGTCAGCACGCCGGTTTCGACCAGGTGATCCGCGCAAAACTGGGCATCGTCCAACTCGGCGAGACTGGCCTGGCGTTTCCAGTCGGCGATCACCGGCGTCAGTTGGTCGGGTTCGACCAACTTGCTGCGCTCGAGCAGCATCAAGAATTTGTCGAGAGAAAGCTTGCTCATGCCAATCCCGAGCTCCTCGGGCGATTCTCCCGTGGCTGTGATAAACGTCCGTGCAAATCCGAAGCCCGCGCGACTACAATTGGGCTTCCGCGCCGTTCAGTAGTCCTTTGACTCGACCGTTTTTTGGAAAGCCCAAGGGAGCGGCTTACCAAAGTTCCGCCACTGCCGATTGCTCAATCTGCCGCGTTCCGAAATTGTCGAATTATGAATCTGAAAATCTCAAGCAGGAGCGGCCGGTTGCTAACTCTGAGGATAATCCCCGTTCCAAGCTTCGGAAAGGGTTTGGAGCCAGTTTCTCGCATTGATTTCGTGCTGTCAGGGGAATAATGATGCCTGGAATTCAGCTATATTCCCGCCAGGGCTGCCATTTGTGCGACGATGCGGCG
>JAYVCO010000426.1:0-17035 GCA_043749935.1 Planctomycetia bacterium | reverse complement strand
GTCACCCATTGGCACTTCTACAAGTTCACTCGCGAACTGACCACGGGCCGACTGCGTGCGTATAACACGCTGTGAGCCGCCAGCCGCCGCCCAACTCTCGCCATCCGGAATTCGCACCAGCGGACCGTTTTCACGCCAATTTTCTCACGGTTTCGGCATGTGGTCGAAAATAAAAGCCGCGTTGCAGCGCGAGCCTGGAAAACACCGGCTTTGCGGCGTAACTCGTGTATGGCGGCTTGGATCGGCATCCGTGGCAACGGCGATCAAACTGCCAGGTTTGATTCGCCATTTTGCGTCGTAAGCTAAACTGGCGTAGCCATTTGCCAGCCAAGGGCTATATTGCAGGTAGTCGGTTTGACGACATTCGAGCGCTGACTCCCGCGAGAGGAGCGCCCCTCTTTCGCCTCTCCCACTTGGCGGGCCACCATGCCTGGCCCCTTCCGACTGTTAAGGCTCCTAATAGCGGCCTGGCAAATCAATGGAAAAAAGGGGCGACCACCGGAAGCCCTGGAATCGCGGGCGTTTGAGATCGCATCGGATTCCATTGCTTTGCTCGGGATCAATAGACCTGTTGTTTCGATCGAGGCCCAGTAGAACCGTCACCTTTTGAGGAGCATACGTCCATGGCCCACGTCAATCGCCACCACCCCAAGAAACAAAAGCCGCGCGCAGCCGGCACCGGCCCTGCGTTTCGTGCAGCGCCTGTTTTGGAAAGAAAAGTGCAAGTTGTTTACGGCAAGCCCTTCATTCTGTTGGAAGACGAACAGAAGGACACGTTCGTTTACAGCGCCGGTCAGTGGGTCCGCCATGCGAAGACTATCGCCGAGCTGAAACAGGACTGCCAGGTCAAACAGCTCGCACAAAAGATCAACGGCCGGACCCGCTACGAGGTCTGCCTTCCGGTTGTCTCGGCGTAGTTCGCCTTGTGGAGGAAACGCGCAATGGGAATTCTGACACGCCAACAAGGTGAAGTGTTCGTGATCACCACCGACCGGTCCTCCGAGGAAGCTCCCAAGACCCGAGCTCCCGTCCGGTTGACCGATATCTATCGCGTTTGGACCGGCGTCCACTGGTCCGAAAGCAAGGACGAAGCCATGAGCTTCGCATCCCTGCCCGCCGCCGACGAATACGTCCGCGCGAACTTCGCGAAGGTCACGGGTTAGCCCCTGGCTGGTGCGGCCTCGTCGCGTGCATTGGAGAGATCCTTCCGTAGGTCGAGGCTTTTGCCTGACATTTCTTCGGCGGCCCATATGTGCTCGCTATCGGATTTGATTTCGCTGGCATGGGGCGATTCCGTTCTGCAAGAATGGTTGCGAGAGTCCTGAGGTCGCTGCCAGCCCATCGCCTGTTGATTCAGCAACACCACTTCCAATGCACCCATTCTTGAATCGCAATGAAAACGGCCGAGTCGTGATTCGCTGGTCACGACTTGTCCCGTGCTTGGCCGTTGCCATCCTTGCCTCCTTGGCCGTAACCGTCGCGTTTCAGTACTTCATGGGTATCCGTTTTCGAGTGCGGGTGTTTGCTATTTCGACCATGTTTACCATCGTGCCGTGGTTGGTGCTGCTCTATGTTGCGAAACGACAGGCTGAAGGGAAATCGGCGAGGCAGTTTAGCTTGGCGGCCCTGTTGGCGGGAATCACGGTGGTTTGCCTGTTCTTTGCCTTAACGGGCTCAGAGCGCCGTGCAGATTCGGAAGAGCTTGCGCAACGAGAACAACATGAGAAAGCCCTCATGGCAATCGTCGGTACCGGCACCGTCCACGTGTCAGGCCAGACGTTCGTCCAGATAAAGCGGACGTCTTTCAGCGACGATGATCTCGAGAAGATCATCCGGTTCAAAACTCAGCTTGATGATGTTGGCTCGCCGCTCTACTTCTTGGATCTTTCGGGCACGAACGTCAGCGATCGCGGTATTGCCAGGCTGGCAACGATGAAATCGCTGGAGTATCTGTTCTTAGAGCGCACGGCCGTCACCGATGCCTCAATCGATTCCATCGAAGCATTGCCGCACATCCGCGTGATGTCAGCCATGTCGACCGTTGTCACGCCGGAACGACTTTTGAAACTCAGCATCAAGCAGCCAAAGTGGGACATCAATCCAAAAACCTATCAACGACTGAAGACACGCTGATTCATCGCAGCCGGCCCGATTGAATCTCCCGGTTGCTGCCGAGGGCGGCCGGGCCGACAATTCGCCCCCCTACTCCCCTACCCCCGACTGCCGATCCGTCGGCATCGAAAAAAGCCTAGTCGGGGAGAAAGGCTGGGTCAGGTTTTTTGGGATGCGACCGATTCTTAGACAAATCGACACGCGAACCGACTCTATTAGTATGTGTGGACGAGCCCCCAAAAACGGACGGCGACGGACGATTGCTCAGCGGCCTGGCGGCTGGTGAGACGGCTGCATTTGCCCAACTGTACGAACGGTTTGGCGCGCGGCTCTATCGCACGGCGATGGGGCTGGTCGGTAACCGACAAGACGCCGAGGATTGCGTGCAGGAAGTGTTCGCTGCCTTGGTCCGTTCAAGGCAACGACTTACGGAGGTGCACGATCTACCTGCCTATTTGTTCGCCTCGCTGCGACGCCAGTCCGTCCGTAGTGCGGAGCGCCGATCGCAGCAGCCCAGGCCCTTGGCCAACGAACCGGCCGCGCCGGAACCGCCGGGCGACGATCCGCGCGGCGACGCGCTGCGCGCAGCTCTGGGGTCGCTCAACGCGGAACAGCGCGAGGTGATCGCACTAAAAGTGGAAGGTAAGTTAACGTTTGAAGAAATTGGGCGGGCGTTGGATATCAGCCCGAATACGGCTGCTAGCCGCTACAGATATGCTCTGGCACGCCTTGTGAACCGATTGCGAAAGTGAACCGATGGAAGACCCAGAACTGCCCGCTTTGGAGCTCGAACTGGAACGGCTGCTCACGGCGGCCCCTTCGCCCGAACTCGAGCGGCGGGTGGCGCTACGTGTTGCTGTCGAACTGCGTCGGGAGCGGCAAAGTGCATGGGTCATGTACGTCGCGGTCGTGGCCGCGATGCTCGTATTGGCGATCAACCTGTCGTGGTCGGTAGGCCGCGCGACCACGCAAAACTGGCGAACCGGTAAAACCGCCGCGGTCTCGGCCGAACAGATCGAACAACTCGTGCCCGGCCTGTCGCGGCGTGAGGCGTTGCGGCAGGCCTGTGTTCTGAGGGGTGGTCGCCCCGAGCCGGACGCGTCCGAGGGGCACGTCCATTGATCGAAGGGCTTTCGAGCCTGCCAGCTTTTAAGGAATATTGGCGATGGGATACTTGTTGTTGTGGCTCGAAAGCCTGACCTGCTCGATGTTGTTCATCAGCGTGGCGGTCGCCTGCATTGCCCGGCTAAGCGGGCGGAGGCGGCGATTTGCAGCGGCGACGCTGGCGATCCTGCTGCCATTCGCCTATTACACGGCCCTGACCACGCTCGATGCAATCGTCGAAATCCGCTATCGGGTGCAAGCGGGTTGGTTTTGGCCGGCGGTGGTCCTGACGTTAGCCTATTTGGCCGGCGCGATTGTGCTGTCGACTCGTGGACTGATGCGTGCGGCGCGCGACGATCGCCCCCTGGCGGCCAGTTGGCCGCGGGGCAAACTGGCGCTCGCGCTGGCCGCGGCCGTGATGTTGCACACCATGACCTTTTCCAATCTCGACGCGAACGCCAAGCAGTCGCTGGCCACGGTTCGCGCCGAAGCCACAGTTTTGGCAATGTCGGTTGCGCCTCTGCGACTGCCGGAACAGGAAAATGCCGTGCTGGTTTATCAACAGGCGTTCGAGGCGTTTGGCGCCAATGTCGGCGCAACGGGCCTGTGGCCGCCGATCTGGCACGAGGCATGCGAAGCCCTGACCTCGCCAGCGGAACCCAAAGTGGACCTAAGGCACATTCGCGGGGAGCAGCCCGAACATATCCGCGACGAAACGTTGCCCCCAACACCCGCGTTTGATTTCAAGAATCCGGCGCTGGGCGATTTCTTGGCGCAACACGCTGGAGAACTAGCGCTCGTTCGTTTGGCGACGGCCAAGCCCGGCTGCTATTTTGACCGCGATTATGCTCGACCCACGTTTGATATACCCCTCCCTGAAATACAGGGATTATCCGTGGCTGGGCGCCTGCTGGCCATGCACGCGCGTTGGTCGGCCGAACATGACGATTTGAAGGGGGCACTCGTGGATGTCGGAGCGATGTATGGCGTCGCCCGACACGCGGGCGACGAGCCGCTTCTGGTTTCGTTTCTGGTTTCCGTAACGATCGACGAAATGGCAGACGCCACGCTGGAAGCTGTCTTGAACGGGCGGCATCCGACTTTCGACGAGTTGGCCGCAGTGCAGATTGACGGCGGAGTCTCCCATCGACGGAGGTTCGTCCACGCGATGCGGATGGAAGAAGCATTTATCTTGAATTCAATCGCCAATCTCGAATCCATGGACCTCCATACGCTTGGAGAATGGACCAATACGCAGATACCGCTTTTCGTTCTTGGGTTCGGTGGCATGTATCGCGTTTTCTTCTTGAGCGACGACATTGCCGCCTGCCGGCTGGCGATGCATGAGTACCAGCGATTGCCGTCGCTGCCTTATGAAGAGTTCGACCCCGCCGGCCTCGATCTGAACATGAGCCGCTCGCCCAAGGGAATCGTCACCGGCTCGTTCCTCCCATCCCTGGCTCCTTCGGTTGAGATGGCATTCCGAGCCGACGCCCAGCGGCGCTTGGCCCAGACCGCTATGATGATGCACGAGTATTACGCCCGTCATCAAACATTTCCTGACAACCTGCACTCTCCGAACTTACCGCGACCGGTGCCCCGCGATCTTTATAACAACAAGCCGATCCAATTGAAGAAGACGGCCAACGGTTGGATTCTTTACTGCGTGGGTCCCAACCTGATCGACGAGGGTGGCGAGGTGACGGATCGCTCCAACAGAGTCACACGGCAAGGCGACTTGACGTTTCAGTACGTCGAGCCAAAGTCGCCAAACGAACAGCCCCCTGCCGAGAGCAATGCAGAGAAGTAGTCGGTATGCATCGGGTCAGTCCTCCATTGATCGAGGTGCAGGGGTGTTCTCAGTAAGTACGTTTTCAATCATTCCCCAAAATCCGCACTTCGTCGCCCACGCGGATCGTGCAGGGGCTGCTATTGATCGGACGCGTGTTGACGGCCAGCCGATAGAAATGGTCGAATCGCGAAGCCGGCGCCCAAGGAGGCAACGCCTCTTGGCGAGCTTGGGCGAATGTCTTGGCGAACGCACTGATTGTTTCGCCGGTCGATGGGGAGCGCGAGGGCACGCTGCAGCGTTGGCAAGGGTTCGTGCCCAACAACTGGGCTTCGCCAATCTCGAACCGCACGACACCAATCCCTTCGGCGACCAAACGATCTTCCCAAAACGGCTCGACCCCCTCGATCTCCAGGTTGGCGCGAAATCGCTGACGCGTTTCGGCCTGGTCCAGACCAAACCAGCGCCCCACCTCTGAGAGCGTGGCGGTGCTAATGACCGTGGGGCCGGGCGAGTCTGTATCATCCGGAAAGCCCGCGTCCGGGTTCTCGACCAGCGTGACCGGAGTATCGAAGTAATCGCTCAGCCACGCGAGCAACTCGGCGCGCTGCGTGTCGACGTGGAAGCGATGAACCTCGGGCGTCTCCTCGATACGGAGCGACCACACACGCGCGTTCAGATCGAAATCCGACCGGAGCCGATGGATTTCCGATCGACTTTTGCCATTGATGAAATCGCCCTGATGATCGCAGAGGACAAAACGCCGATCGTGCTCGAGCGCTCCACTGGCCAACAGCACCGCGGAGTCAACCATCTGCGGGTCAAACGATTTGATCGGATGCAGGTTGATTCTGGAAAGCGTGGGCATGGCTCGGTTCCTCTGAAAAGCGAGAGCCCCAGTACAGGACTCGGGCTAGCTTCTCGATTCTACCGATCCCATGCTCTCGGCACTACAATCATGGCAAGAGGAAATCATCTGTGGTCGATTCACAGTGCGACCCTCTCCGGCGGAAAGGATGTCGGCGTACTCGGTGAGCCTGTTAGTCAACAGCCCTCGCCGTGACACTCGCGACTGTTTCGCAGGCGCGAAGCCAGACCAACAGTCGTTACGATTGGAGTAGCAACGGCTCGCGCGCTTGGGTGAGGCACGCCACTATGCGACTTTGTTCAGCAGCGCCAGCATCTCGAGTGCTCGCCGCGCATTTTCCAGGCCGCCCACCTGGGCGACGAACTTTCGCACAGCAGTAGCCCTTTGCGCGGCCGTTGCCTGCTGCACGCTGAGTGCCTGCTGCCCTTCGGCCGGGGCCGCGTTTGACGGAGTCACATTAAATCGGGGTCGATCAGGACCGAGCATCGCGAATGGTTCCGGCTGGTATCCGATTGCCTGTTCCATCCATCTTTATCGGGTCCTGCACCGCCACAAATGTTGTTGCGTAACCACGGAATTTCCAGCCGACTGGTATTTTTCGACTGTCTCAGGCAAACCTTGTCGAGATCTCGCGAACAGGAAGCCCGTGTCTGTTTTGCTAGCAGGGGCTAACGATCACCGCATTCAACGCGATCCACCTAACCTGCCTTGTCACAATCGGGCAACTTTGTATTCTTACGCCCCGACCAAGCAACCGGCCTTGGCCGTCAATCTAACCGAATCGATCGTCGCGCTTGCACACCACTCATTGGCTTCACGGATCACGTGTACAAAAAACTGACAACCCACAATCATCGTCCGCTGCCCGAGGCCTCGACCAACATTCGCTGGTTCGAGTCGGCGGTCCAACTGCTGATCTTCTATAGCATCGGTTGCTACTATGCCGAGGCCGAGCTGTCGCAATCGGGCCATATCGTCGCCGGAACCGGTTTCTGGCTGTGGAACGAACGGCTCATCGCCGGGCTGCTTTGCTTTGAATACCTTTACCGCTGGTCTCGCGCGCAGAATCGCCTTCGCTACCCATTCACTTTGCTGGCAGCCATCGATCTGATCGCCATCTTGCCGCTGATGGTGGGACTGATCGTTGATTTGCGCTCGCTGCGGCTGATTCGCACACTGCGGATCCTGCGGCTGTTCAAGCTGTATCGCTACAACACGGCCCTGCAAAACGTCCTGCACGGGTTCCGCAAAGTCAAAGACGAGTTGGCCGTCGTCGGGTTCGTCGTCATCATCATGGTGATGTTCAGCTCCGTGGCCATTTATGAATTCGAGCACGAAGGGCAGCCCGAGAAATTCAATCGCCTGTCGGATGCCGTGTGGTGGTCTTTCGTTACGCTGACCACGGTTGGCTACGGCGATCTCTACCCGATTACGACGGGCGGCCGAGTGATCGCCATCCTGACGATGACCGTGGGCATCGGCATCTTCGGCACGTTCATCAGTCTGATCGGCAGCTCGTTCCTCGCCACGATGCGCGAAGAAGAACGGCATCAGCACCACCCGCATTTTTCGACCAAAAAGTCGCGCGCGGAAATCGAAGAGGAAGCCGCCCAATCGCCTTGGATCGAGCAAGACGCCTGACGGCGCCGCTCAAGAGGTTTTCTTGGCCGGAACAATCTCGACCGGCGCGATCTCGGCAGTTGGCAGGATCTCGACGTCTGTCAACCTTGCGGCTGGATCGCGGATTTTTCCATCGAGCAGGCAACTGACGTTCAAGTCGCCCATCACGTTGATGGCGGTCCGACAACGATCCAGAAACCAGTCGACGGTCAAGAGCATGGCGATGTACTCGGTTGGCAGCCCCACCGCCTTGAAGACCATCGTCATTGTGACCAGCCCGGCTTCTGGAATGCCCGCCGCGCCAACCGAGGCGATCACGGAAGTGAGAACCACCATGAATTGCTGGGTGAGCGAAAGCTGCATGCCGAGGAGTTGCGACACGAACAGCGCACTCATGGCCTCGTAGAGCGCCGTGCCATCGTTGTTGAAGTTCGATCCCACCAGCGCGCCCATGCTGGCCGATTCCTCGCGAAGGCCCACTTTTTCGCGCAAGCAGGAGTAGGTCACGGGCATCGTCGCAGTCGAGCTGCCCGTCGAAAATGCCATCACCAGGGCGTCGCGTGTGCCGCGCACCAGATCCAGCGGGCGAACCCAGGAACCTAATCGGACGCGCACCAGGTAATAGGTGAGTTGCAACGACAGTCCAATCAACACCGCCACGACGAACCCGCCCAGCGCGATGAAGTCTCTGAAGCCTTTGACGCCGACAATGCTGGCCACCACGCCAAACACGGCCAGGGGAACCAGGTCGATAATCCAATGCAGCACGACCACGAGGCTGTTGAGTGCCACGTGTACCACGTCCTCGACGGTGTTGATTTCATGGTGCCGCACGCGACGCAGCGCGATGCCCAGCGCGACGGCCAAGAAGATCACGCTCATCACCTTGCCGTCGTCGCCGAATGGTCCCAGCAGGCTCTTGGGCACACTGTCCAAGAACACGGTCAGCGGGTCGTTGACGGCTACCTCGTGCGTTGGCTCGGGAGGAGGAGCGACATCGGACCAGCGGCCCGGCTGGATCACATTCGCCACAACCAACCCGATGCCGATCGCCACGAGTGTATTGGTCAACAGAATGGTCACCAGCCGCACGGCCTGTTTGCCCGCCATTTGCGCGCGCATCAGGGCTTGAACAATCGCCAGCAGAATCAAGGGAGGAGCCAGCGCCCCAAGCACGCGCAAGATGAGTTTGCCCGGGACTTCTAGCGTGGCGGCGCGCGGACCCAAGACCAGCCCCGCCACCAGGCCCAAACCGACAGCGCCCAGAATTCTTAGATACAGCGGCGTCGCGTGCCACCGGCCGAGCCAGCCGGGTTTGCCCTGGTCTTCGTGTTTCGATGCGATCAACTGCAAAACAGGCTCCTCGATGATGGCGCGCGAGCAATGATGGCGCGCGAAGCGAGCAATTCTCAAGTTTGGTCTTCTACTGGGTCACTTCGCAAGCGCAAAATGACACCATCTGACGTCACCCGCCGACGCAGTCCTTCGTAAATTCAATCAGGAGGTTCTCATGGATGCTCGCGGAGGTTCCAATCCAAAACATCCCCAGGTGTTCTTGACCACGAATCCAATGGTCACCACCGCCCTGGAATTGCCGGGTTATTGCATCGTGCGCAATCTGGGAGTGGTCCGCGGACTGACGGTCCGCTCGCGTTCCGTGATCGGCAATATCGGTGCCAGTCTGCAAACGCTCATCGGCGGCAACATCACCATCCTGACCAGTCTTTGCGAACGAACCCGCGCCGAAGCGTTCGATTTGATGATCCAGCACGCCAATGAAATGGGAGCCAACGCAATTATCTGCGCGCATTACGACGCCACGGAGATCATGGCCGGCGTGACGGAAGTTCTGGCCTACGGCACAGCGGTCGTCGTGGAACCCATCGAGGAGTGATTTTGATTCAGGTGGTCACACCACTGGCGGTAACTCTGATGACTGACAGCGAGCCTTCCGTATTACCGCCGCGTTTGACGCCCGACCGGCAATTTCCGCCCTACTCTTACGTCACCGGTCGGTTCCCTCATCCGACCCGTGATCCCGCGGGCCACAGCTTTGGCCACGCTCCGCTCGCACCGCCACCGATCGATCCTGAAAGTTGGCAACCATCGCGAGACTATCTCTTCGCCTGCGACCTGTTTAATTACGGGTACTATTGGGAATCGCACGAAGTGTGGGAAAGCCTCTGGCAGGCCTGTGGCCGCAATGGACCGACGGCCGATTTCCTCAAAGGGTTGATCAAGTTGGCCGCGGCCGGCGTCAAAGCGCGCGAAGGCCGAGCGACGGGCGTCAAACGCCACGCGACACGTGCCGCCGAACTGTTTTCCCTGGTACAGGCAGCAATCGGCCGCTCAAACTTTCTGGGACTGGATCTCGATTGGTTGATCTCGATGGCCAAAACCTTGGAGTCCGATTTCGTGCTACCGCCGCCGAGCGATGCGTCAGTACAAATCGTATTCGCCTTCCGCCTGCTCCCGCGACTCTCAGGCACGGCTTGACCACGAACGCGTAGATGCGGGCAGGCTAAAGAACGCTTCAACGCGGAGCGGGCGCGGCGGGATGGCGCATCGTCGGCTCGCTGAGCGCCTCGCGAAGCGCCGCGCGGGCGACTGAGAAGAAAGTGCTAGCCGTGAAACCGAAAAAGCCCCCCAGCACGGCGGAAGAAATAATGCCCAGTGCCACGGCGCCAGCGGACGCGCCCGGATAGGTTGCGGCCAGGCCGGTGCCGCCCACGGCTCCGCCGACGATCGCGCCCCCAAGGGTCATGGCGATCGTCGCTCGGTTGAGCCCAGAGTGCTCGGCGAGACGGCGAGGGCCTGCAACCTCGAACGACTCAAGGTTGCCGAGCTGAGCGACTAGCGGAGATGCTTGTCGGCTTGGCCGGCTGCACAGTTTCGTACCAAGCGAATTGCCCATCACATGGGCCAAGATCAGGCTCAAGAAAAACACGAGCATCAGCGACCAGATCGTGCCCAGCGCCGACATCAGGGCAAACAGAACACACAGCGCGCTCACGACCCCCATGAGCGTCCGCAACGAAAAACGGGGCGGACCCAAAGCGGATCCGTCGAGATCGTGTTGTTGTCCGATGGAGGACATGGGCTTTGTTGCCGATAGGAAGTGTCGAACAGCCGTTCGTTGAACGCCCCTCACATTATATCCGACGGAGCCGGATCAGAGAGCCTTCGCCGCAGCTATCTTACGCCACGGCGACTTTGATCACCGCCTTGACGTTTTCGCCTCGAGAAGCCAGCGGGGCGTGGGCGTCTTCGGGGTAAAAAATCATGAACTTACCGACCGGCAGATTGATCCAGACGTGCGACGGATCGGCAAAGAACATGATATCGCGAGCCTCGTCATAGGGATCTGTCAATTGCCCACATTCGGCCGTGGGCCGCCAGCCTATTTCCTCGCTGCCAGAGACGAGCATTTGAATGTCGATGTATTTGCGGTGAGCCTCGAGCCGCGCCCCTTCGTGGCCGCGGCCCGGATCGCGATTCACGAGCGCAAACAGCCGATCGCCGGCCAACTCGTAGCGCCCGCTGTCGAGACTTTCGAGATCCGGCCGGGCCAGAAACTCAAACCCTAGCCGAAAGCCCGCGTGCAAAACGTGGTAGCGCGCGGCATTTTTCAAGTCATCGAGAATCATGCGCTCAGCTCCTGGTAATTGTCCCTTCGTCGGGCGTTCGATCCGCCAGCGCGCGCCGGGCGGCGAGCACGGTCTTGAGCGCCTCGTCGGTCGTATTGGCAAGCGTCGTCAAGTGTCCCATTTTGCGACCCGGACGTGGCTCTTGCTTGCCGTAAAGATGAAGCTTGACCTGCTCGAAGCGGCATGCGGCCTGCCAGTTCGGCACGCCGGCTTGCCACAGATCGCCCAACAAGTTGGCCATCGCGGCCGGGCGCAACAACTCGGTCGATCCCAACGGCAAACCGCAAATCGCCCGCAACTGTTGTTCGAACTGGCTGGTGATGCAAGCGTCAAACGTCAGGTGACCCGAATTGTGTGGGCGGGGAGCCAATTCGTTGACCAGCAGCGAGCCCTGCTTCGTGACGAAGAATTCCACGCACAAAACGCCTACGACATCCAACGCCTTGAGGACCTGCCGCGCGATGTCCACCGCGGCGTGCGCAACGCTTGCTGGCAACAATGCGGGCGCTACGGAAACGTCGAGAATGTGGTTAGCGTGCGTGTTGGCAATCGCCCCGTAATCGGCCAACGTGCCGTCCAGGCCCCGCGCGGCGACGACCGAGACCTCGCATTGAAAATCGACGAAAGCTTCGAGCACTGCTTCCTCGGTGGCGACTGCTTTCCAGGCCGTCGCGGCCTCGTCGAGCGAGTTGATCTTGGCCTGGCCTTTGCCGTCGTAGCCCCAGCCGGCCGTTTTCAGCACGGCTGGCAATCCCAGCTCGGTCAACGCCGCGTTGAGCTCGGAGAGCGAATGAACCGTGCGAAAAGGGACGACGGGAAAGCCGGCATTCGCGAGAAACGTTTTTTCTCGCAATCGATGCTGCGTGGTGTACAAGACCTGGCCGCCAGGCCGGACCGGCACATACCGCGCGGCTTCTTCAGCCGTTGCGACCGGAATGTTTTCGAATTCGAACGTGACGACGTCCACCTGCCGTGCAAACGCGCGCACCGCATCGAGATCTTCATACTTGGCTTGCGTTTCCCAGTCGGCGACTTGCCCCGTGGGGGTGTCGTCATCCGGGGAGAACGTGTGGACGCGATAGCCCATCCGCCGGGCGGCAATCGCGAACATCCGGCCCAACTGGCCGCTGCCCAACACGCCGATCGTCGCGCCCGGCAAGATAGCCCCACTCACGGCAGGGTCTCTCCAAGCACTTTTTCGCGTTGCTCGTCGCGAAACTTTCGCAACTGTTCGCGCAACTCGGGCCGGCTGAGCGCCAAGATACTGACCGCCAGCAGTGCGGCATTGACGGCCCCCGCTTTGCCGATGGCCAGCGTGGCCACGGGCACGCCGCCCGGCATCTGCACGATGGATAAGAGCGAATCCAAACCTTGCAGGGCATGGCTTTGTACCGGCACCCCGAGGACGGGCAACAGTGTGTAGGCCGCTGCCATTCCGGGCAAGTGGGCCGCGCCCCCAGCGCCTGCGATCAGAACTTCCAGGCCGCGCGACTCCGCGGTTGTTGCATATTCACGCAGCAATTCGGGAGTGCGATGGGCCGAAACGACTCGACACTCGCGGGGCACGGCAAACCGATTGAGCATTTCGTCGGCATGCAACATGGTGTCCCAATCGGACTTGCTTCCGATGATGATCCCCACGAGTGGACGTGCTGCTTTGCTCATAGCCCCCTACCTTACTGTGTCGTCCATTCAAGCTGCAAGTCGACCGCCGCCAGCGTTGCGCGGCCCTATCGTATTTCCGGAATGATCGACCCAGCCGGGATCGCCGTAACAGCAGACCGCTCAATGCTGGACTGCCCGCGCCGATGTCGGCGTTTTATGGGCAAATGGCGCGACTTCGTGATTAATTCCACAATGTCGCGAGCACCGTCCGCGTGGCTAACTTCCTACTGTACCGGTCGAAAAAACATGATATACTTTTGACGGATGGTTCGTCGAGTGAGACTGTGGCGTTGGTTCATGTCGAATCGGCTCTCAATTGGCCTCTTTCGCCTTCCTCCTGTTGGGTCGTCATGTCGGCCCCTTTCATTTGAGACCCGGAAAGTAGTATCGGGTCGGTCGTTGCGCTTGCACAGGAGCTCAGTCCGTGGGTAAGAAGTTGTACGTGGGAAATCTGGCCTACACGATGAGTAGTTCGGAGTTAGAACAGTTGTTTGGCCAGTATGGCACAGTCACCAGCGCGCAGGTCATTCAGGACCGAGAGACCGGGCGCAGCAAGGGATTTGGTTTTGTCGAAATGAGTTCGGATGCCGAAGCGCAGGCGGCCATTTCGGGGCTCAACGAACAGCAACACCAGGGCCGCCCGCTGGCGGTCAACGAAGCCCGGCCGCGTGAAGAACGTGGCGGTGGCGGAGGTGGTGGTGGTGGCGGCGGTCGCGGAGGCCGTGGTGGTGGTGGTGGTGGTTATGGCGGCGGCGGCGGTGGGGGTGGGGGTGGTGGACGCGGCGGGCGCTATTAACGCGCACGCGTCAGCCTGAACGCAGTCGCCTCGACTGAAGGCGACACAGATTACAATCTCGAAAAGAAGGTCGTAACCACGGCCTTCTTTTCTTTTGCGCCGGGACTGTTGTTGAGCCATTCGCAACGCCCTGCTCAACACATTCCGCAGAACGGCGAAAGCTAGCGGTACAGCTGGCCGCTCTCACGGACAAACGGCTGCGGCTCTGCGACGCTCGGATGCCCCGTCGAGCGATGGCCACCCGCCAACAACACCGCGAGAACTCCGGTCAGAAAGACGCCGTCAAAGGTGCCGGCGCCGCCGATCGAGGCGATCGACGCGCCGAGTTGGCCGAGCGTGTTGATGTTCAGCAAATCGGCCCCGATCAGCGTTCCCAGGCAGCCCGACACGTACGCCAGCGGGGCGGCGTAGTCTCGCGACAACAACTTTGCAACGATTGCCGAGGCAATGGGCGGAATGAACAACGGCACGGAAATGCCCATCCCTTCGACGGGCTCGGCCAATACGTGGACCACGGCCGAGACCGCGAACACGCCCAAAATGGCGGGACCATAAATCTGATTCTTAAACACTAAATAGATCGACAAGATGGTGGGAATGAGCGCTCCACCCACATTGATCGCCAGCACGGTGCCCGGCCATTGTTTCATGACGGGAACCAGGTAGGGCACGCCCCAGTTGTCATACACCCGTTGAGTTACCACAACCTCTTCGCCGGGAAGCTCGGCAATCGGAATATTGATCGACGCGCCGAGCAGAGAAAACAACAAAATCGCGTATGCAGCGCTGCGGCTTACACCCATTTTCTCGTAGGCGTACCCCAAAATGCCGATCTGCAAAACTGCAATCAGCAACCCAAACAGCAGCGCGAGAAACAGAAACAGCGGCGGCAGGTAGTGAAAACTGGAGGACTGCATGAAATCACTCGAAAAATGTCAGGTGGCTGGATCGTTTGCGCGCGGTCGTCCACTGCCAGGAATTGCTGCGCGTTGATGCTAGACGGGGTCTTTCTCCGCGTCAACACTCGGGCGGACCGTGGCCATCGAACCCGAGGCCAGCACCCAATCGACAACGCGCCAGTCCATCCAACGGCGATCCTGGTCGATGCCAGCGCGTCCGATAAAACCCAAGTGCCCTCCATGGTCGCTCAGATGGACCTGTACCGCGGCGGGCAGTCGCACGCTTTCGAGCGATTGGCAGGGAATCATCGGGTCATCGCGCGACGCCAAGATCAGTGTCGGAATCTGGATCCGCGGGATCCATGGAGCCGAGCTGGCCAGCCGGTAGTAGTCTTCCGCCGTGCCAAAACCGCAGACCACGGCGGTGAATTCATTGTCGAATTCCCACAGTGTTTTGGGCTTGCGGCCCGATAGGATTGCGCCGGCCGCGTCACTCAGACTGCTGGCAGGGTGAGCGAGCTGCTGGCAGAGCAGTTTGACGAAATACCGATCGTACGGGCGGTTGCTCAATCGCGAGATTTGTCTGGAGCAGGCCGCCAGATCGATCGGTGGACAGACCGCCATCGCAGTATCGAGATTTCCGCACCGCCGGCTTTCGAGCTCGCCCAACAGTTTGAGCGCGATGTTGGCACCCAACGAAAACCCAACCAAGGTGGTCGGGGATTGCGGAAACAAACGAGCGATGGCTTCGAGCGCCGCGGCGGCGTCTTCCGAGCGGCCGCTGTGATAGGGAAGTCGCGCCAGGCCCGCACCGGCTCCGCATCCCCGCAGGTCCATGCGAAACGCTCGCACGCCGCGCGCACGGAGCTTGGCCGCGATGCGCTGCATGTATCCGCTCTCGTGGCAACCGGCCAGACCGTGGATCAATAAAGCCGATCGATCCGTGGCTTCAGAGCGGTCCGGAAATTCTTCGTGCAGAACGATTTGATCGCCGTCGGGTAGCGTCACGCAATGCTGTTGGGCCGAATAGCGGTGCCGGGGTCCGGGCAAGTATGCGCCGGCCAAGGTTTGCGCGTGCCCCGAGCGAAACAGGATATGAGGCTTGAAGGGGGGAAACTGGAATGTCGACATGCGGCGGTTGCGTCAAGGCCCGGGTAAGGTAATCGGTCGATTGGCCTCGATTGTAGCAGGCGACGGCAAGAACTCACTTGGCGCGGGCCGCAGGCGCCGGAACCACGACTCCCGCAGCTCCAGGAGCGGGTTGAACCTGTCCGCTAGGAGTCTGATTGTGGCTGAGCAGGATTCGCTCGGACCGAATTGCCACTTCGACGTCGGCGTGGTTAGTTGCCTTTTGCAGGGCGTTAAAGGCCAGCGGCCCCAACTCGGTCAACCGCTTTTGCGCTGCCTCGCGAACCGAGTACTTTGGATCGCCCAATTGGGCCACGAGCTGATCCACTTCTCCGTTTACCAGCGGGTCGGCGTGGCGCACGATCAGGAACGGCACTCGCAGAATTTTTTCCGGCACGGGAAAAATCGACAGTGGCAACGCCTCTTCGATGGCGGCCGGATTGAGGCGACACGCGACGATCAGCGACTCGCTCCCAAACAAACTCGGGCCGTAGTTGGCGACAAACAGCTCGACTTCCAGCGGCGTCAGCCCGGTGCTCGCCAGCCGCTCGGCCAGGGCCTTGGAGGTTTTTTCCGTCCTTTCCGGTGAACCCGCGATCAACGGATCGGACAGTGTCACTTCGACGCCACCCGGCGTTTTGGATTTCACGGTGGTTTTCGGGGTACCACTCGCCGCCGCGCTCTGAGGCGAACGGAAATCGAGCGACCGCGCCTGCTTCTGTACTTCCTCTTTCGTGGCTTGTACCGGAGCTTCTTTGCTCGGGACCTTTGGCGCGGCGGGCTCGCCAGCTTTGGGGCTCGCATCGCCGAACAAATCCACTTGCGCCTTGGCCTTGTCAGCTTCGCGTTTGGGCAGCACATCAATCCAGCCCACGCGGCGCCCTTGGGGTGTCGCACGCGAGATCAGCACGTCGTAAAGTGGGCCGCCCGACATATTGACCACGGTGTAGGTGTCGGGACCGCCTTCGAGCCGCAGGGGCGAAGCCAAACTGATCTCGGCATCGTAAGCCAAAAATCGCTCGGCGCGCCCACTTCGACGGACGTAAAGCGCGTTACCACCCCGAGCCTTTTGAAACCAGTGGTCCGCGTCGGTGAAGGCCAATTCCGACGCGTCTTCGATCTTTTCGACCAGCTCGACCGACGGGCTGCCGGACCATCGCAGGCGATTGGCGGCCTGTCCTTCGACAGCGGGCCAGTTTGACAGGAATGTGCCCGTCTTGACGTGCAAGTCGACATCCAAGTTCGTGGCCGGTTGACCATAAAACGTGATCATTCCAACGGGTTTCATGCGTAGCGCTTCCGCACCCGGAGTTGCGGCGCGCAGCGAGTAGGCCGCGGCCGGAAACGCGGAGGGATACGCAGTCCGAGAGTTGGCGACCGCTGTTTGAACAAAGACCCAAAGCGAAA